>JAOPWW010000233.1 GCA_025965495.1 Frankiales bacterium | reverse complement strand
CGTCGGCACGGGCTGCTCGGGGCACCGGCGCAGCAGGCCGGCGAGCGCGCCCTCCTCCGCGGCGGTCACCCCGAGCCGGTACTTCGCCTTGACCGCCACCTGCCGCGCCGCGAAGGCGCACCGGGCGGCGTGCAGCGGCGGCAGCCAGGTCGCGGCGTCACCGGAGCTCTTGGCCCGGTTGACCGTGGTCGAGGTCGCGAGGAGCTCCAGCGGGTCGTTCGCCAGGGCGACCCGCTCCTGCCACGGCCACCGGGCCGCACCCTTCTGCCACGCGTCGGCCAGGGCGACGACGTGGTCGATCTCGACCTGCCCCCCGCCGCGCCGGTGGGGCACGGTCGCGCCCGTGTACGGGTCGTGCAGGACGCCGGACAGGACGACGCAGCCGTGGGTGCCGGGCTTCAGGACGACGCCGGTGAGGTCGCGGCGCAGGACGTCGTTGCGGGTGTCGCAGCCGTTGCGGTCGGCGTCGGCCCACGGCTGGCCGAAGGCCGCCCGGTCGTACCCGGTGAGCGGTCCGCGGCCCTGCACCCGAAGCCCGGCGAGGAGGTCGAGCGCGCGACCGGCGGCCGCCGGGGACTGCCGGACGGGTGCGGCCACCGGCTGCTGCGGCAGCAGGGTGCAGCCGCTGAGCGCCGCGACGAGCAGCAGCTCAGACCCGCGCGGTGACCTCACGCGTGACCCTCCGCTCCACCCAGAACGTGAGGAACGGCACCACCCCCGCCAGTGCGATGAGCACCATCCGCTGGACGTGCCAGCCGGTGCGGCGGGCGAGGTCGACCATCGCGACGAGGTACACGACGAACAGCCAGCCGTGCAGCGGCGCGACGACCTGGTTGACCTGGTGCAGGCCGGCGAAGACCCGCAGCGGGATCCCGATGAAGACCAGGACCACGAGCAGGGTGCCGACGACGTAGGCGAGCAGCTGGTAGCGCTGCAGCGCGCCCTCCAGGCCGCTCTTCACCGGGACGCCTGGTCGGCGGCGTGCAGCTCCGCGAGCCGGCGGTTGTAGGCGGCGAGCTCGGGGTCGTCGTCGTCGTCGTCGACGACCACCGGAACCGGCGCGACGACGGGCGCGACGGTCTCGGGCTCGGCGGGCGGCGTCCCGGCGTCCTCGAGGGAGTCGGCCATCGTCTTGACCCACAGGAAGACGGCGAAGGCGGCGAACAGCCACCACTCGAAGGCGTAGCTGTAGTTCTGGACCGAGTGCCGGGTCACCCCGCGGTGCCACTGCCAGCGCCCGAGGTCGACGAGGACCACGAACGCGGCGACGGCGACCAGGTGCAGCGCCAGCCAGCCGGGGGTGAACAGGCGGCGGATCACCCTCGAAGGGTACCGGCGCGGACCCCGTCAGGCCTGCTGTACGGCCCCGCCGTGGACGGTGCTGTGTGGCGCCGCCCGGGAGGGGCACGACGACGACGTGTCGAGACGAGGGTGGCCTGCGGGCCTGTGGGTGGTCCGTCACGGCGAGAGCGCGGGCAACGTCGCGCGCGACCTCGCCGAGAGCGAGCAGCGCGACCGGATCGACCTCGCCCACCGCGACATGGACGTGCCCCTGTCGGCGCTCGGCGAGCGGCAGGCGCAGGCCCTCGGCCGGTGGACCGCCGAGCAGGACGACCGCCCGACGACCGTGTGGGTCTCGCCGTACGTGCGCGCGCAGGAGACGGCCCGGCTCGCGGTCGAGGCCGGCGGCCTGGACCTCACGGTCCGCGTCGACGAGCGGCTGCGCGAGCGGGAGTTCGGCGTCCTCGACGGCCTGACGCGCAAGGGCATCACCAGCGTCTTCCCGGAGGAGTCCGCGCGCCGGACCCGGCTGGGCAAGTTCTTCCACCGGCCGCCCGGCGGCGAGTCCTGGGCCGACGTCGCGCTGCGCGTGCGCGCCGTCCTGGACGAGATCCGCAGCGACTGCGGGGACGAGCGCGTGGTGGTCGTCGCGCACCAGGTCGTCGTGCTGGTCGTGCGCTACGTGGTGGAGGGCATGACCGAGGCCGAGGTCCTCGCGGTCGACCGCGAGGGCGAGGTCGCCAACTGCTCGGTCACGAGCTACGCCTTCCCGGGAGGGACGCCCACCTTGACCCGCTACAACACCGTCAGCCCCCTCGAGGAGCAGGACGAGACCGTCACCGCCGAGCCGGACGTGCCGCATGCCGCCCGCTGACGGCGCGCCGGCGGTCGTCACCCCGCGCCTGCTGCGCGCGTGGCCGCTGCCCGAGCCCAGCGACGACGGCGACAACCACGACCGCGGCACGGTGCTCGTGGTCGGCGGGGCGGACTCGACGCCGGGCGCGGTCCTGCTGGCCGGACTGGCGGCCCTCCGCGTCGGCGCGGGGCGCCTGCAGGTCGCGACGGTCCGGGCGACCCAGGCCGCCCTCGGCGTGGCGCTGCCCGAGGCCATGGTGCTCGGCCTGGAGGCGGGCCCGAGCGGCTCGCTGGCGCCGTCCGTCGCGGCCGACCTGGAGAGCGCCGTCGACAGCGCCGCCGTGGTCGTGCTGGGCCCGGGCCTGCTCGACAAGGGCGAGGTCGGCGAGCTGCTGGCCGCCCTGCTGCCGAAGGTCGCGCACGCCTCCGTCGTCCTGGACGCCGTCGCCCTGTCCGCGCTCGCGACGCGCGCCGACCTCTGCGGCCCGCTGTCCGGCCGGCTCGTCCTCACGCCCAACGGCGGGGAGGTCAAGGCGCTCTGCCGCGGTGACGACCTCGACGTCCCCGGGCTCGCGGCCCGCTACGGCGCTGTCGTCGCGGCGTCGCGCGAGGTGGCCGACCCCGACGGCGGCTGGTGGTCCTCGGAGACCGGCGGCATCGGTCTCGGCACCTCCGGCTCCGGCGACGTCCTGGCCGGCGTCGTCGGCGGGCTGCTCGCGCGCGGCTGCACGCCGTCGCAGGCGGCCGTGTGGGGCCAGTACGTCCACGCCGCTGCCGGCGACCGGCTCGCCGCCGACCTCGGCCGGACCGGCTACCTCGCGCGGGAGCTGCTCGACGAGCTCGTGCCCGTCCTGTCCGGGCTCCGCAGCTGAGGGCTGCGGGCTCGGGCAGTCAGGGCAGGTCGACGACGACGACGGTCACGTTGTCGCGGCCCCCGGCCTCGACGGCCGCCTCGACCAGCCGGCGGGCCGCGGTCTCCGGGTCGCCCTCGCCGAGCAGCCCGGCGACGGCGTCGTCGTCCAGCTCGCCGTTGAGGCCGTCGGTGCACAGCAGCAGCCGCCCGACGGCGGGGACCTGGACCTCGTCCTGCTCCGGGGCCGCCGTCCGCCCGAGCCCGAGGGCGCGGGTCAGGCGGTACTGCCCGGGGTGGACGCGGGCCTGGTCGGCGCTGAGGTGGCCGGCGGCCAGCAGCTCCTCGGCCTGGTTGTGGTCGCGGGTGAGCTGCTGCAGGCCGTCCGGACCGAGCAGGTAGGCCCGGCTGTCACCGGCCCAGCGGACCTGCAGGGCGTCCTCGACGAGCACGGCGTGGACGAGCGTGGTGCCCATGTCGGCGAGCTCGTCGGTGGTGACGGCCAGGACCGCGGCGTGCGCCGCCTGCACCGCCTGCTCGGGCTCGGCCGCGAGCGCCGCGTCGGCAGCGGCCCGCGCCGCGACCTCGCCACCGGCGTGGCCGCCCATGCCGTCAGCGACCACCAAGGTGCTCGCCGAGAGCGCGTACGCGTCCTCGTTGCCGTCGCGGACGCGACCCGTGTCGGTGG
>JAOPWW010000178.1 GCA_025965495.1 Frankiales bacterium | reverse complement strand
GGCGAACCGCTCGCCGGGGGCGGGGGAGCCGACGCCGAGCCGCTGGCCGAGGGCGCGGGAGCCGACGGCGAGCCGCTGGCCGAGGGCGCGGGAGCCGACGGCGAGCCGCTGGCCGAGGGCGGGGGAGCCGACGGCGAGCCGCTGTCCGCGGGGGCATCCGCCGAGTCGCCCGCGCTCGTCTCCGTGGCGACAGTGTCACCGACGGACGGGCGCGCTCCGGCGACCAGGCTTGCGCCACTGAGGCGGTGCAGGGCGAGGTCGAAGCGCAACGCGTCCAGCGTGCGACCGTCTCCGGCTGCCCTCAGGGCCCGGGCTTCGGCGTCGAGCGCGTCGTAGGCCTGGGCGACCGGCACAGCGGGCCCGACCAGCACGATCTCGGCCTGGTCGTCGGCGAGCGGTCGTCGGCGGACCTGCCGGTCCGCGGCCGCCTTGGCCGCACGCACGGCGACCGCCTCCGCCTCCTCGCGCAGGAGCACCTTGCGCGCTGCGTCTCGCACGCGGGAGGGCGACAGGCGCGTCGCTCGGCTGCCGACCTCCGCGTCGATCCTGGCCAGCGTGGACGCGCCAGCTGTCCAGGTCTCCTCGACGAGGGCCCGCATCTGCGGGACCGGAAGGTCGCCGGACCGCAGAAGGCCCAGGGTCACGGGCATCCGCACCAGCTGCACGGCCTGCGCGACGTCGGCGGCGGCGGCACGGTCCGAGCAGCGACGGGCGACCGCGACCTCGCGCAGGAACGACGTCCAGGCGGTGCCGCCCCGCTCGTCGCCCGGGGCGCGCGGGACCCTCGCCGCCAGGTCTGCGAGCAGCACTGCGTCCTCAGCGGCCCGCGTGGACGCTGCTCTGCTGCTGGCCGTCAGTCGAGTGAGCCCGGGAAGCAGGTCTGTGGCGTCCCACGGCACCACGGGGCCCTGTCCCAAGTCCCGCGTGCTCATGAGGACAGTCTATTCGAACACACGTTCGAACACAAGGAAGTCTCCTGCGTCAGAGTCCTTGGCGTGGTCAGGATGTTGAGCCGAGCAGGAGCCCAGGACCCTCGTCGCGATGGCCTGTAGAGCAGCGGCTGCAGATCCTGCTGAGCGTGCTGTCTGGGCAGCTGACGCTGGCCGAGGCGGCTCGGCGAAGCGGCCTGCGTCAGGTCGGACCGTCGGAGCCGGACCGTGCACGACAGCTGAACGCCCTGCTCGTCGGACCGGGCGCGACAGCAGCCCTCGGTCAGCGGCGCGTGACGCCGACCTGGAGGGGTCCGACGCGCACGCCGAGCAGGCCGTCGAGGACGAGGCCCGGCAGCGACCACCGCAGCGGTGTCACGCGCAGCTCGAAGGCGGGCGTGGTCCGCCGAGGCGGTGCGCTCGGGAGCGGGATGGCAGGTACCCCGGGCACAGCGGGAGCCGCCGCACCAGCACCCGCACCAGCACCCGAACCAGCACCCGAACCAGGACGCGCACCAGCACCAGCACCAGCACCGGCAGAGGCGGTTGGCGCCAGGTCGGCCTGGAGGTCGGACAGCAGGTCGCTCATCGGTTCACCTTCGTGTCGTAGGAGGAGAGCACCTCGTCGCAGAGCGCCCGGTAGGCCTCGGCGACGGTGCTGGTGGGGGCGCTGAGCACGACGGGCCGCTTGGCGAGCGTCGCGCTGGGGACCCGGCGTGACAGGGGGACGCGCGTCGTGAGGACCGGCAGGTCGGTGGCCGACAGGGCGTCGACGACCTCCCGAGCCGCCTTCCCCTCCTTGTCCCAGAGGCTGCACGCGACCCCGACCAGCTCCGCCGTCGTGTTCTCGTAGTCGCGGTGCTGCGCGAGGAAGGACTGGACCCGCGCGGCGCCGAGGGCCGAGCCGGGGTCGCTGGTGAAGACCGTGAGGACGGCGTCGGCGGCGCAGACGGCGGCGAGGGTGAGGTTCCCGAGGTCGCCGTGGGTGTCGATCACGACGTGTTCGTACTCGGCGAGCAGGGGGCGCAGCGCGCGGCGCAGGGAGGACACGAGCCCGCCCTCGGCGGCGAGCCGGACGCCCACCTGCTCGAGCGCGGCGTGCGACGGCAGCAGGTCCAGCCCCGGGGCGACCTCGCCCCGCACGGCCGCCCGCACCTCGGTCGTCCCCGACAGGACCCCGGCCAGGCTGTCGTCGGCGCTCTTGGCCACCACTCCGAACGCGCGACCGAGGCTGTCCTGCGGGTCGGCGTCGACGGCGAGGGTGCGGCCGCGGGAGGCGAGGACGGCGGCGAGGTTGGCAGCGGTCGACGTCTTGCCGACGCCGCCCTTGGACGAGCAGACCGCGAGGCGCATGCCGGCAGCGTCCCAGCCCTGCGCCGGGCCGTCGGGGAGCCGCGCCGCTCAGACCAGCAGCTGCTGGGCCGCCAGCTCCCGGTAGAGGGGGGAGTCGTCGAGCAGGGAGGTGTGCGTCCCGACGGCGACGACGCGCCCCTGGTCGAGCACGACGATCTGGTCGGCGTCCACGACGGTCGACAGCCGGTGTGCGACGACCAGCAGGGTGCGGTCCCGCGCGACGGCGTCGACCGCGACCCGCAGGGCCGCCTCGTTGCGGGCGTCCAGGTTCGAGGTCGGCTCGTCCAGGAGCAGCAGCGCGGGGGCCCGGAGCAGGGCGCGGGCGATGGCGAGGCGCTGGCGCTCGCCGCCGGACAGCAGCACGCCGGCGTCGCCGACCTGGCTGTCGAGGCCGAGCGGCGCCCGGTCGACGACCTCGCGCAGGCGGACGGCGTCGACGACGCGGTCGAGGTCGGCAGGGGCCGCGGACGGGGCG
>JAOPWW010000177.1 GCA_025965495.1 Frankiales bacterium | reverse complement strand
CGCTCGGCCTCGGCCTGGGCGCGGGCCTGCTCCTCGGCGGCCCGCTCCGCCTCGACCCGCGCGGCCTCGCGGGCCGCCTGCAGGTCCACCACCGGCGCGACGTGGTCCGGGCCCAGCTCGGCCTGGTGCTGCTCCTGCGCGGCAGCGCGGTCCGCCTCGAGCTCCGCCTGGGCGGCCGCGAGCTCGGCGGCGTCACGGGAGCGACGGAGCTGGTCGCGGGCGGCCTTCTCCTCGCGCGCCGCGGCGGCGGCCTGCTGCTCCGGGGTGAGCGGAGCGGAGGCCCGCCGTGCCGGCACGACGAAGGCGTCCTCGGCGGAGGGAGCGGGACCGAGCAGCGCCGACAGGGCTGCGGAGACCTGGTCCAGCGGGTCCTCGGCGGGCTGCCGCAGCGCGGAGGAGATCAGGGCTGCCATGTCGACAGGCGCCTCGGCGGCGGCCGGTGCCGGAGCCCCCAGGGCGGAGGAAAGCCGCGACGCGAGGTCGCCCGGCAGGAAGGAGGGCGCCTCTGCCTCGGGGGCCGCGGCGTCGTCCATGTCGACCAGCCCGGCCTGCACCAGCTCGTAGACGGTCTGGCCCGCCTCGTAGAGCGTGAACCCGCAGTCGCGGGCGAGCTCGCCGACGGTCCGGACGCCGTCGACCTTGCACAGCAGCGACCAGGCGTCGGCGCCGACGGTGGTCTCGGAGGACCCGCCGCCGGAGGCGGACAGGACGGGGACGGCGTCAGGGCCGTCGACGACGGCGACCAGCTCCTGCCACGACGCGGACCGGTGGGCGACGGCGGCGAGCAGGGTGGGGACGTCCAGGGGAGGGGCGACGTCCTCGCGGGTGCGCTCGTTGGGGCGGAAGCGCCAGGTGCCGGCGCTCCAGGAGGCGAGGTCGCCGGTGGCGGCGAGGACCTGCTCGTGGACGAAGGCCTCGACGAGGGACTGGTCGACGTAGCCGAGATGGACGAGCAGCTCGCCGAGGCGCCAGCCCTGGAGCTCGGTGCGCTGGGCCTCGAGGGCCTCGGCGAGGGCCTCGGGCGCGAGCGCGCCGGAGGACACCAGGCGGGAGCCGAGCTGGGGGCGGCGCCCGGGGACGAGGGCGGCGTAGACCTGGCCGCCGCGGAGGTAGACCTTCGCCTCCTCGCCGACGGGGTCGAGGATCCGCAGGCAGCCGGTCGCCGCGCCCTCGGCCAGCTGTCCGAGGACCGCGGGCAGGGGGGTGACGGCGAGGTCGCCCTTGAGCACTGCGACCTCCCGATCGTCGGCGTGCAGGTGGTGCACGGCTGTGTCTGTCTCTCGGCGCGGCGGACGCCGGGGTTGAGCCGTCCGGAGCAACCTGGTCGGGTCTCGCGGCGTGTCGGTGCCGTCTGACACGATGCACGTGAGATCGCACGGCGAGCCGTCCGTGAGACACCGCGCACCACCGTCGAACGAGGAGCAGCCGTGACCGAGGGCCTCACCGGCAAGGGCACCCGCCGCATCGACCGCGTGCTGGCGGAGGACTTCCTGGCCGGGCTGGGGGAGGCCCCGCTGGCCGACGTCCGGGGGCTGCGCGGCGAGGCCGAGCAGGAGGAGGTCGACCTGTCCTACCTGCGCCGCCTCATCCAGGGCCGGCTCGACGTCCTGCGCGCCGAGCTCAACCGTCGCGACGGCACGGGCGGCACGCTGGTGGAGAACCTCGCCGGGATCCTCGCCGACGAGCCGCGCTCCCCGGCCCGCGGCCTCGGCCGACACAGCGCCCTCGAGCCGAGCCGCGTCGACAGCCACCGCCGCTACGTCGAGGCGCTCGTCGCCGACGTCGACCTGTCCGACGTCAGCGCCCGGACGCCGGACGACCTCGCCCACGCGATGCGCGTGCTGAGCGAGGAGGAGCAGAAGCTCTCGGCGAAGCGCCGCGACGTGCAGAAGGTCATGGACGCGTGCAGCGCCGAGATCACCCGCCGGTACCGCGACGGCGAGGCGGACGTGTCGAGCCTGCTCGCCGAGGGGCCGGCCAGCTGAGGACCCTGCCCGTCCTGGCGGAGGTCGTCCGCTCGGGCTACGTCGAGGGGACCCACGTCGGGTCCGTCGTCGCCGTCCGCGCCGACGGCTCGGTCGTGCTGGAGCGGGGTGACCTGGTCCGTCCGGTGTTCCCGCGCAGCTCGAACAAGCCGCTCCAGGCCGTCGGGATGCTCCGGGCGGGCTGGCAGCCGGCCGACGACCGGGCACTCGCGCTCGCCACGGCGTCGCACAGCGGCGAGGAGCGGCACCTGGCGGTCGTGCGCGAGATGCTCGCCGGCGTCGAGGAGGCCGCGCTCGGGTGCCCGCCGATGCTGCCGCTGTCCGAGCCGGCCGCCCACGCGCTGCTCGCGCGCGGCGAGCAGGCGACGCCGCTGACCATGAACTGCTCCGGCAAGCACGCCGCCATGCTGCTGACCTGCCTGGCGAACGGCTGGCCCCTGGCGACCTACCTCGACCAGGCGGACCCGCTGCAGGTCGCCCTGACGGCGGCCGTCGAGGAGCTCGCCGGCGAGCGGGTGCTCCACGTCGCGGTCGACGGCTGCGGCGCCCCGCAGCACGCGCTCACGCTCCCGGGGCTGGCCCGTGCCTTCTCCCGCCTGGTCGACGCCGCCCCCGGCACCCCGGAGCGGCGGGTCGCCGACGCGATGCGGGCGCACCCGGAGCTCGTCGGCGGGACCGGTCGCGACGTCACCGCGCTCATGCAGGGCGTCCCGGGGCTGCTCGCCAAGGACGGTGCGGAGGGGCTCTACGCGGTCGCGCTCCCCGGCGTCGGCGCGGTGGCCCTCAAGGTCGAGGACGGCGCGGCCCGGGCGCGGACGCCGGTGCTGGTGGGAGCGCTGCGGGCGCTCGGCGTCGAGGGCGGCGTGCTGGAGGAGCTGGCCACCGTGCCGGTGCTGGGAGGGGCAGGAGTCGTGGGCGAGGTCCGGGGAACAGTGTGACCGTCCTCGCACACGGAGGCGGTGCGCCGGAGGCCCTGACGGTCCTGGTGCCGCTGCTCGTCGTGCTGGGACTGGTCCTGGTGGAGCGTTCCGCGCGCCGCAAGGCGCGGGAGGAAGACGACGGTGAGCCGTGACACCCTTGCATGTGCCATCGACCAGTGTCATGGTGTCGACATGATCCTCGTTGCTGCAGCGAAGCCGGCCGGCGGTGCCGCCCTCCGTGAGGTGTTCATCGCCTCCCTCATCGGGGCGGCCCTCGCCACCGCCCTCCTGCTGGTGGTCTACCTCCACCGCTCCGGCCGCACGACCGCCCTGCAGCGAGCGGCCGACGCCACAGGTCGGGCCCTCGGCGCGCCCGGCTGGGTCGCCCTGCCGACCGTGTTCACCACGGCGTCGCTGATGACGGCCCTGCTCGGCATGTACTGGGACATCAGCCTGCACATCGACCAGGGGCGCGACCCGGGTCCGCTGGCCAACCCTGCGCACTACCTGATCCTGTTCGGCCTGTTCGGGATCTTCGCCGGCGGGGTCCTCGCCATCAGCCTGCCGATGGGCGAGCGGCCGGGACCGGCCTCGGTGCGCGTGACCGAGGGCTGGTACGACCCGGTCGGCGGGCTGCTGCTGGCCGGTGCCGGCATGTACGCCCTGCTCGGCTTCCCGCTCGACGACGTCTGGCACCGCCTGTTCGGCCAGGACGTGACGCTCTGGGGTCCGACCCACCTGATGCTCATCGGCGGGGCCGGGCTCTCGCTCGTCGGCATGCTCGTGCTCGAGAAGGAGGGCGGGGCCGGCACCGAGGACACCCCGAACAAGGCGCGCGAGTTCGTGCGGCGCGGCTTCGCCATGGGCGGTCTGCTCATCGGCCTGTCGGTGTTCCAGGGCGAGTTCGACTTCGGCGTCCCGCAGTTCCGGATGGTGCTGCAGCCGGCCCTCATCGCCGCCGCGGCCGGCGTCGCCCTCGTCGCCGCCCGGCTGTGGACCGGCAAGGGCGGCGCCCTCGTCGCCGCCGGGTTCTTCCTGGCCGTCCACGGCGTCATCAGCACGATCGTCGGCCAGGGCTTCGGGGAGATCACCCCCCGCTTCCCGCTGTACGCCGGGAGCGCGCTGCTGGTCGAGGTGGTCGCCCTGGTGCTGGCCCGCCGGCCGCTGCTGTTCGGGGCCGTCGCCGGCGCCGTCATCGGCACGCTCGGCACCGGCACGGAGGCGCTCTGGTCCCACGCCGTCATGCGCCTGCCCTGGACTTCTGACATCGCGGTGGAGGGCACGCTGTCCGCGCTCGTCACCGGCGTCGCCGGCGGTCTGGTCGGCGCGCTGCTCGCGCTGGGGCTCGAGGGCCGGCTGCCCGTCCCGCGCACGGCCCGCACCCTCTACCTCGCCAGCCTCGTCGCTCTCGCCGCCGTCGTCGGCAACGGCCTGCTGGCCACCGTCCCGTCCGGCGCGAAGGTCGACGTCGCCCTCAGCGAGGCAGGGACCCGTGCCCGCGTTCGCTACGTGAGCGCCGAGGTCACCCTGCCGAAGGGCGTCGTCGACGGCCCGAGCTGGCTGCAGGTCACGGCCTGGCAGGGCGGCAAGCTCGTCGTCACGCCGCTCGAGCCGACCGGGCACGGCACCTACCGGACCTCCCGGTCCTTCCCCGCCAGCGGCGACGACTGGAAGACCCTGCTGCGGGTCCAGGACGGGCGCGAGCTGTCGGCGCTGCCGATCTGGCTGCCGGCCGACGAGGCGATCCACGCCAAGGAGGTCTCGGCGCCCGCGCACTTCACCCGCACGCTCGGGCCGGAGATCAAGATCCTGCAGCGGGAGCGGAACCTCAGCGTCCCGACCTGGCTGTTCGGGGCCGCGAGCCTCGTCGTCCTGTTCTGCACCCTCGCGCTCGTCGGTGCCCTCGCGTGGGGCGTGTCCCGCGTCTCCCGCGGCGGCTCGGTGCGCGACGGCCGCGGTCCGCGGAGCACCTCGGCGGCCCGGCCCGCCCTGCGGCCGCAGACGGCATGACCGCCGACCCGCGCTACGCGGAGCTGCTCGCCCACCACTCGCTGGTGATGGCGCTCCCCGGCGTGATCCCGATGTGCGTCCTGGTCGGGGTGTTCGTGTTCATCGTCGTCTCCGACCGGCGGCGGGGCCGGCGCGAGGAGCAGGACGGCCTGGCGCAGGACGGGGGCACGCAGGACGGGGCCGCCCAGGACGGCCCGGCGCAGGACGTGCTGGCGCAGGGCGGCCTGGCGCAGGACGTGCTCGTGCGGGACGGCTCGGCGCTGGACGGCCACGAGCACCCCGGGCAGCGGGGCCGCGACGCCGCCGCGTGACCACCGTGCACCCTGTCCGGGTGACCGAGGACAGTTCGACCGACGCCGCTCCGGCGGAGATGACGATCGACCAGCTGGCCGCGCGGACCGGCCTGACGGTCCGCAACCTGCGCGCCTACGCCGCCCGCGGCCTGCTGCCGGCGCCCCGGCTGGTGGGCCGGACCGGCTACTACGGCGAGGACCACGTCGACCGGCTGACCCTGGTCCGGGAGATGCTCGGCGAGGGATACACCCTGGCCAAGATCCAGGAGACCCTGGCGGGCCGGGCCGGTGGTGGCGCGACCGGCGCCCTGGCGCTGCACCGGACCCTGATGTCGCCCTGGCTGCCGGACACGCCCGAGGAGACCGACCTGCGGACCCTCGCGGCCCGGGCCGGCGTCGGGACCCAGCCCGAGGTCGTCGACCAGCTGGTGGCGATGGGGGCGGTGGAGCGCCTCGACGAGGACCGCCTGCGGGTGCTCGACCCGACGCTGCTGGCCGCCGGCCTGCAGGTCGTGCGGCTGGGGATCCCGCCGCTGGCCGTCGTGGTCGCCCAGCGGCAGGTCGTGGAGCTGGTGGAGAAGGCCGCCGACACCTACGTGGCGATGTTCCGCGACAGCCTGTGGCGCGACTTCGCCGACCGGGGCGCCCCGCGGGACGAGTGGGACCGGATGCAGGCGATCATGGAGAGCCTGCAGCCGGTGGCGGCGCAGGCCCTGCTCGCGAGCTTCCGCACCGCCATGGCGTCGGCGATCGCCGCCTCCCTCGCCGACGAGATCGCGGCCCTCGACCTGCCCGTCGACCCCGCCCCGCCGCCCGCCTGACCGACTTGTCCGGTTCCTGTCCACGCGCGTGAGGAACGCCTCGTCCGTCCCTCCCTGAGCGCCTGCGCGCCCTGGACACCGGCTCCTACGATCCCTGCGGACGAGCCGATCGGCGGCTCTCCGGGGACGGAGGTGCAGTGCCCGCGGGTCCCGCCCAGACCGGTGTCTCCCGGCTCGACGCCGTCGAGGTGCAGCTGCGCCTCGCCCAGGACGTCGCCGGCCTCGGAATGTGGGAGTGGGACGCCGCCACCGACCGCGTCGTCTGGGACGACCGCTGCGCGGCCCTGTTCGGCCTGGACCCCGAGGTGTTCGAGGGCACGCGTGCGGCGTACTCCTCGCGGATCCACCCCGACGACGTCGCCGCCTCCCGCGACGCGCTCGCGCAGGCCGTCGCGAGCGGCGGGGCCTTCCTGTCCCAGCCGCGGGCGGTCTGGGCGGACGGGAGCGTGCACCACCTGCTGTCGCGCGGCGAGGCGCTGGTCGACGACGACGGCAACGTCACCGGCGTCGTCGGGGCCGTCCTGGACGTGACCGACCTGCACGAGGCCGTCGACGCCGAGAGCCGGGCCGCGCAGCAGCTCGCCGGACTGGCCGGGGTCGCGCTGGAGCTGGCCCAGACCAGCACGGTCGAGGACCTGGTGCAGGTCGTCGTGGAGCGGGGCCTGACGGTCCTCGGCGGCGACGGCGGCGCGGTGGGCGTCCGGGACGACGAGGTCGGCGTGGTCCGGATGGCGGTCAGCTCCTCCCTCGGCGAGCAGGCGCAGCGCGACTACGCCGTCGTCCCGCTCGACGGGCCGCTCGGGCCCTCCCTGTCCGCGCGCACCGGCGAGAGCGTCTTCCTGCCCGACGTCGAGAGCGGCCTGGCCTTCGCGGAGCAGATGCGCGACGTCTACGACAGCACCGGGCGGCAGGCCTGGTGCTCGCTGCCGCTGCGCGCCCGCGACCGCCTGCTCGGCGCGATGACGGTGACCTGGACCGACCCGCACCCCTTCCCGCACTCCGAGCGCGAGCTGCTGCACGCCTTCGCGGCGCAGTGCGCCCAGGCGCTGGACCGGATCCAGACGCTCGAGGCCGAGCGGGCCGCGGCGGAGGCTGCGAGCCGGCTGTCCGAGACCCTGCAGCGCAGCCTGCTGACCGACCCGCCGCAGCCGGACCACCTCCACATCGAGGTCCGCTACCAGCCGGCCGGCGAGCAGGCCCAGGTCGGCGGCGACTGGTACGACGCGTTCCTGACCCCCGACGGCGCGACCTGCCTCGTGATCGGGGACGTCACCGGCCACGACCGCGACGCCGCCGCCCAGATGGGCGCCCTGCGCAACCTGCTGCGGGCGACGGCGTACGCCCTCGACGTCGGTCCCGCAGGGGTCCTGACGGCCCTGGAGCGCGCGATGGCGGGCCTCGGCGTCGACGCGCTCGCGACCGGCGTGCTGGCCCGGGTCGAGCAGGACGAGGACGCCCTGGCCCGCGGCGTCCGGGTGCTGCGCTGGTCCAACGCCGGGCACCTGCCGCCCCTGCTGCTGTCGCCGGACGGGACCGTGCGGGTGCTGTCGACCGAGCCCGACCTGCTGCTCGGGCTGGTCCCGGACCTGGAGCGCGCCGACCACGTCGTCGAGATCGCCCCTGGCTCCACCCTGCTGCTCTACACCGACGGCCTGGTCGAGCGGCGCGGCGAGGACCTCGACGACGGGATCGCCCGGCTGGTCGCGTGCCTGGCCGCGCTCGCCCCCGGCGCCGGCGCCGACCTCGGCACCCTCTGCGACGGCGTGCTGGCCTCGCTGCTCGAGGAGCACGTCGAGGACGACGTCGCGCTGGTCGCGGTGCGGCTGAACGACCAGTCGCAGCCGCGGCCGGCGGTGGCCGGGCCGTCGACGACCGACGACGCCGCCTCGTCCGGCTGACCGCCCCCGCACGTGCGTCGCCGGACCGGCCGACGTCGGGCTGACCGCCCCGTGCGCGTCAGTCGCTGAGCTGGCCGATCAGGCGGCGCAGGTAGCGCGCGCGGTGGTCGGACAGCGCGTGCGGCGCGGGCTCGGTGAGCAGCACCCCGGTGCGCGACAGCCGGTCGGCGTCGTCGACGGCGAGGGCGAACGTGCGCACGGTCTCGGCGTCCACGCGGGTGACGCGCAGGACGACGTCGAGCTGCGCGCAGCCGTCCGCGACGGCGCGGGAGAGCTGCTGCTTGACCTCGTTGCGGAGCTCCTCCATCCCGGAGGCTGCGAGCAGGACGCGCTCGGCGACCAGGCGGATCTCCGGGGAGCAGGCGTCGCTGCACGACACCAGGGCGAGCTCGCGCAGCAGGGCCTCGACGTGGGCCTCGGACTGGGCGGTCAGGCCGACGTCGAGCTCGGTGAGGACGACCTTCACGACCTCGTGGGCGGGGTCGTCGAGGTCCTCGCCCCAGGACGCGAGGAGCTCGTCGACGCCGAGCTC
>JAOPWW010000149.1 GCA_025965495.1 Frankiales bacterium | reverse complement strand
CCTCGAGCATCCCCCAGGACCCGGCCCGCCTCGACGGCATCGTCATGGGCGTGAACTACGGCTTCGACAAGGTCCGCTTCGTCAACCCGGTCAAGGTCGGGTCGCGGATCCGGGCGAGCAGCGTGCTCAAGGAGGTCGACCAGAAGGACGCGAACACCCTGCAGGTGACGCGCACCTTCACGGTCGAGATCGAGGGCGAGACCAAGCCGGCCCTGGTCGCCGACTGGATCACCCGCCTCGTCTACGGCTGAGGTCCGCGCGCTCCCTCGCGTCCGGGCCGGGCGCGAGGGGGTGCGGCCCGGTCAGCGCCGGGCGAGCCGGACGCCGAGGTCGACCTCGTCCGCGGGGAGCGGCCGGCCCAGCAGGTAGCCCTGCAGGTGCACGCCGCCCGGCAGGGCGTCGCGCTGCTCCTGCGTCTCGACGCCCTCCACCACGCACCCGAGCCCCAGCTCCTCGGCCATGCCGGCGACCGCCCGCACGACCGTCGCGCAGGCCGCGTCGTGGGGCAGCCCGGCGGTGAACCCGCGGTCCACCTTCACCAGGTCGACCGGCAGCTCGGTGAGGTAGCGCAGGCTGGCGTACCCGGTGCCGAAGTCGTCGATGGCGACCCGGACGCCGAGCTCGTGCAGGCGCCGGAGCGTGGCGAGGGTCGTGGGGCCGGCCTCCAGCAGCGAGGTCTCGGTGAGCTCGAGCACGAGGTCCGCCGGCTCCAGCCGGTGCCGCTCGAGGGCGGCGAGCACCTGGGCGGCGAAGCCCGGGTGGGAGGCCTCGCGCGCCGACACGTTGACGGCCATGGTCAGCGCCTCACGGCCGGGCGCCGCGCGCCGCCAGTCGGCCAGCTGCCGCAGGGCGCGCTCCAGCACGTGGGCGCCCAGCCGCTGCACCAGGTCGCTCTCCTCGGCCACGCCGACGAACAGGTCCGGCGGCACGGGGACGCCGTCGTCGTCGGTCAGCCGCGACAGCGCCTCGACCCCGACGACCACGCCTCGCTCGTCGACCACGACCTGGTAGGCGAGCCCGAGCCTCGGCCAGCCGCGGGGGTGCGGCACCGGACCGACGGGCTGCAGTGCCGCGCGGAGCAGCCGCTCGACCCGGAGCCGCTCCGCCAGCTCGTCGCGCAGGGACGCCTCGAACAGCTGCAGCCGGTCCTTGCCCAGCCCCTTCGCCCGGTACATCGCGGTGTCGGCGTCGGCCAGCAGCTGCTCGGCGTCGCTCTCCCCGTCGACGAGGACCACGCCGGCGCTGGCGCGCACGAGGTGCAGGCTGCCTCCCGCCTGCACCGGCACGTCCAGCACCCGCAGGACGCGCCGGGCGGCCGTCAGCGTCCCGTCGTCGTCGTCGCGGCCGCGGAGCAGGACGACGAACTCGTCGCCGCCCAGCCGGGCCACGGTCTCGTCGGCCCGCACGGCGGTCTGCAGCCGGCGGGCCACCTCGCACAGCACGGCGTCGCCAGCGGCGTGACCGGCCGTGTCGTTCACCCGCTTGAAGCCGTCCAGGTCGAGGTAGACGACGGCGGCGCGCGGTCCACCGGCCGACACCAGCCCGCGCAGCCGGGCGGCCAGCAGCACGCGGTTCGGCAGCCCGGTCAGGGGGTCGTGGAGCGCGGCGTGCGCCAGCCGCTCCTCGGCCGCGACGACGTCGCTGACGTCCCGCAGGACACCGAGCAGCTGGCGCACGGTGCCGTCGGCGTCGCGCTGGAACGGCGTGGCCCGCCGGTCCACCCAGACCCAGTGGCCGTCCTGGTGCAGCACGCGGTAGCGGGTCTGCCACACGCCGCCGTCGCCCAGCGCGCAGGCCTGCACCGTGGCCTGCGCCAGGACGCGGACGTCGTCGGGGTGGACGTGCCGGGACGGGCCCTCGGTCCCCGCACCCAGGATCTCCTCCGGCTCGCGCCCGAGCAGCTGGCGCACGCTGGGCGAGACGTAGACGGGGCGCCCCTCGCGCACGTCGGTGACGAAGACGACGTCGGGCGAGGCAGCCAGCACGGCGCGGTGCAGGGCCCCCGCGTCCTGCGCGGCGTGGCGCGCGGCGACCAGGTCGCTGACGTCGAGCTGCGCGCCGGTGATCCGGGCGGGACGGCCGTCGGGACCGAGGACCACCTCGACGGTGCTGCGCACGTGGCGCTGCTCGCCGGTGTCGACCCGGCGGATCCGGAACTCGACGTCGTGGCGGCCGCCGTGGGCCAGCCCCTCGTCGAAGGCGGCCACGACCCTCGCCTGGTCCTGCGGCTCGAGGACGTGGGTGGCGAAGACGTCGGGGTCGTCGCGCAGCGGGCTGCCGGCCGGGACGCCCCACAGCGCGAACAGCTCCTCGCGGAAGGCGAACGCCATGGTCTCGGGGTCGCAGGTGAAGCTGCCGAGGCCCGCGAGCAGGGCGGCCTCCTCGAGCATGGCGCTCTGCTCCTCGAGCCGGTCCAGCAGCACCGCCTGGGTCGCCACGGCCTGCGCCCGCTCCCGGGCGAGCAGCCCCGCGACGGCGACGGCCGCCAGCAGCCCGGCGAGGAGCAGCCCGAGCGCCGCCCCGCGCAGCGGGTCGAGGAGCCAGCTG
>JAOPWW010000101.1 GCA_025965495.1 Frankiales bacterium | reverse complement strand
TGATCGGCGCCTACCTCGACCAGCTCGAGGAGCTCGGCACCGCCCTCGACATGCCGGTCATCCAGGGGTCGACCAAGAACGCCGAGCGCGAGCGCCTGTTCGACCTGTTCCGGCGCAAGGAGATCCCGGGGCTGGTCGTCAGCAAGGTCGCGAACTTCTCGATCGACCTGCCCGAGGCCACCGTCGCGATCCAGGTGTCCGGGACGTTCGGCTCCCGCCAGGAGGAGGCCCAGCGCCTCGGCCGGGTGCTGCGCCCCAAGGAGGACGGCCGCACGGCCCACTTCTACACGGTGGTCAGCCGCGACACCCTCGACCAGGAGTACGCCGCCCACCGGCAGCGCTTCCTCGCCGAGCAGGGCTACGCGTACACGATCGTCGACGCCGACGACGTGCTCTCCGGCGGCTAGTCCTCCAGGTCAGGGGACCCGTACCAGCAGCTCGCCGTGGAGCAGGCTCATCCACGCGTCGTCGTCCCCCGCGAACCGCTGCCAGCCCGCGGTGACGAGGTCGAGGTCGTCCTGCGTCGCGAGCCCGGAGGTCAGCAGCTGCTCCGCCAGCGCCGAGCGCTGGATGCGGTCGGCCCACATGCCGCCCCACCACTGCCGGTCCTGCGGCGTGGCGAAGCACCAGGTGCTGGAGCTCGCCGTGACGTCGGTCAGCCCGGCCTCGTGCGCCCACGCGAGCAGTCGTCGCCCCGCCTGCGGCTGCCCGCCGTTCGCCGTGGCGGCCGCCTGGTAGAGCTCCATCCACCTCGTCAGCCCCCGGCACTCCGGGTACCAGGCGAAGGCCGCGTAGTCGCTGTCCCGGACGGCGACGGTCCCGCCGGGGCGGCAGACCCGGGCCATCTCCCGCAGCGCCTGCACCGGGTCGGCCGCGTGCTGCAGCACCTGGTGGGCGTGCACGACGTCGAAGGAGTCGTCGGGCAGGTCGAGCGCGTGGACGTCGCCGCGCAGGACCTCGACGTCGCCGTGGCCGCGCCGCTGCAGCTCCGCCCGCGCGACGTCGACCGCCTCCTGGGTGTGCTCCAGCCCCACGACGCGGCCCACCCGGTCGGCCAGGTCGGCCGTGATGGTGGCCGGTCCGCAGCCGACGTCGAGCAGGGCATCGGTGGCGCGCAGGTGCGGCAGCAGGTACCCGGCCGAGTTCTCGGCGGTGCGCCAGCGGTGCGACCGCAGGACCGGCTCGGCGTGCCCGTGGGTGTAGGTGGTCATGGTGGGACCGTACGCCGATGTCCCACTTGCTGGTACTGCCATCCCGAGGCGTGGGACGGGTGCTACAGCAGCTTGTTCGCCCCGACGTCCCACCCGGTCGTGACCGGGGCGCCCAGGACGCCCCTGTCGTCCTGCGCCCTGTAGGACCACTTGACCGTGGCGTAGGCCAGGCTGAGCGAGGTCAGCACCCGGTCCTCGCCGCCGTTCACGGCCTCGTTGACGGCCGTCACGACGCACTGCGTGAGGTCGACGAAGGCGAAGTCCGACGAGGACGTCGTGGCGGCACCCGCGTGACGCAGGGACAGCCGCGCGGTGGCGATCGCTCGGCCGGTGGTCGCGCTGGCCAGCAGCGCGATCGTGGCCGCGGACTGGTAGACGACCAGGTTGACGTCCGAGAACGACGGCTTCCCGGCACCGGCGCCACCCGCGACGGGCGAGCCTCCCCCGACCACTCCGAAGGAGTACGACAGCACGTCGAGCTGGCCCTTGTGGGCCACGTCGGGGCTGTCGCCCGTGATGCGGTCGAGCAGCAGGAACACGTCGAGGGCCACGTCAGCTCTCCCGTCCGGTGAGGTCGAACACGAACTCGGCAGACCCGTCGCCGCCGAGGTCGCGCGGCGACTGCCGCGCGGTGTACGCGCCGGTGGCCCCGGCGTAGCGGCCGGTCCCCCCGACGACGGCGAAGGCACCGTCGCGCAGCGGTCCGCTGCCCATGCCGAGCAGCAGCCCGTCGCCGAGGTCGAAGCTGTGCATGACGAAGCGCCCGCCCGATCCCGGCACGCTCGTGGAGTCGAACCGGCCGGGGTCGCCGTCACCGAGGTCGAGCGACCCGTGCGTGGCGGGCACGGACCCTGCGTCGGGCAGCTTGCCGGCCTCGCTGCCCGCCCGCGTGGCGCGCAGGTCCCGCGACCGCAGGACCAGGTGGTCCGGGGTCGGTCCCGAGGCCGACGCGCGTCCGGCCGCTGCCGCGCCGGCGACCGCGCCACCGAGCACCAGCGCCTGCACGAGGCCGCGACGGCTGAGGCCCTCCGAGGGCACGTCTCCTGAGGTCTGCACGACGCCTCCTAGCGGGCGAACGGGTCGGTCGACTGCCGGAGCCCGAAGGGGTTGTTGACCCAGGTGCCGCGCGGACCGCGCAGGTAGATCCCGGCGTCGGAGACCTGCACCCGGAACGCGCCGCTGGGGCTCGTGAGCGAGGAGGCACCTGTCGGACCTGCGGGACCCGTGGGGCCGGCCGAGCCTGCCGGACCGGCCGGGCCGGGAGCCCCGAGACCGCCGGCCGGGCCGGCGACGCCCTGCGGCCCCACCGCCCCGGTGTCGCCCTTCGGGCCGGGGACGCCCTGCGGGCCGACCGGACCGACGAGGCCCTGCGGGCCGAGCGGGCCCGGGACGCCCTGCGGACCGACTGCCCCCGTGTCGCCCTTCGGCCCGGCCGTGCCCTGCGGCCCCGTGTCGCCCTTGGGACCGGTGTCGCCCTTCGGCCCTGTGTCGCCCTTGGGCCCCGTGTCGCCCTTGGGACCGGTGGCACCCTGCAGACCGACCGGACCGGCCGGGCCGGTGTCGCCCTTCGGTCCCTGCTGGTTCCACGCCAGGGCGGTCTCGCCCTGACGGCAGGCCGTGTTGTCGGCGACCACGCGCAGGAGCCCCGCGTTGCTGACGCACGTGGAGACGACCGTCCCGGAGGGACCGCCGGCCGCCAGGGCGACCGCGCCGGCGCCGCCTGCACCCCCCGCCAGGACCGCGACCGCGAGAGCCCCGACCAGACCCGGTACCTGCCGTGCGGTGACGAGGAACGCCACGTGACCACCCCCTCGGGCGACGGCAGACTCGCAGCGCAGACGGCCCACGTCTGTAGCCCGTACTGACCAGGGCCCCGCGCGACGACGTGCCCGCCTCGGCCGGAGGACGGCACACTGGTGCGTGCTCGACGTCGCCCTGTCCGCCGCCCGCGCCGCCGTCGCGCGTGACCTCGCCGACCCGGCCCGCGCGCCCCTGCTCGACGACGCGGTCGCCCACCGGGCCTGGTGGCTCTCTCAGTGGGAGGACGGCGGCCCGCACGTGCTCGGCCTGCTCGCGCAGGACGTCCAGGAGGCGCTGCACGAGAGCGCCGACCCGCTGTGGCCCCTGTGCCCGGAGCACCGCGACCACCCGCTGTTCGTCGAGCCCGACCTCGGTCCGGACCCCTTCTGGGTCTGCCACCGCACCGGCCTGCCCGTCGCCCCCGTGGGCTCGCTGTCGCCGTAGAAAGTTGTCGTCGGCGGGACGTAGCGTTCGGGGACGATGACCCTCCTCGACCTCGTCCGCGCCGATCCGGTCGCCGCTCCGGGCGTACCGGTCGACCCGGCCCGCCGGGTGGGGCCGGAACGGCTGCGCAGCCCGATCGCCTGGTGGTCGCTCGCGCTCGCCGCCGTCGCCGCGGTCGGGCAGACCCTCGGGACCGTCGTCGCCGGGCGGCTGGCCGAGCACGCCACCGGCCGCCTCCTCGGACTGCTCGCGCTGTGCGTCGTCGGGGCCGCCACGCTCGACACCGCAGCGCGGGCGGTCTGGTCCGGGCTGGTCGACCGGGCGGAGGGGAGGCTGCGGGCGGACCTGCTCGAGGCGGCCCTGCACCAGCCCCTGTCCGTGCTGTCGGAGCAGGCCGTCGGCGAGGTGCTCGACCGCGTCGACGACGACACCCACGAGCTCGGCACCCTGCTGCGCCGCATCTTCTGGGACCTCGTCCGCACCCTGCTCCGCGCCGTCCCCATGTGGGTCGTGGCGGGGCTGACGTGGGCGCCGGCGTGGGTGCTGTTCCCGGTCGTCGGCGTCGGGACGGTCCTGCTGGTGCGACCGCTCACGGGGGAGATCTCCCGGCGCAAGCTGGCCGAGGAGATCGCCTGGACCGACTCCGCCGCGGTCATGGAGGAGGGCATCGCCGCGCGGGACGACCTGCGCGCGAGTCTCGGGCAGGCCTACCTGCTGCGCCGGTGCGCCGAGCTCTCGGCGGTCGTGCAGGCCCGGGTCGCAGCGAGCTGCGAGACGGCCAGCCGGATCGGCCGCCGGGCCGGGCTGCTCCTGCACGGCCTGCTCGCCGGCACCGCCGTGGCCGGCACGCTCGTCGTGGTGCACGGCGGGCTGTCGACTGCCCAGCTGGTCACCCTGTTCCTCGTCACGACGACGTTCGTCGGGCAGATCGACCAGATCAGCCGGCACCTGCCCGACCTGCAGGCCGGGCTCGGGGCGCTCACCCGGCTGCGCGCGATGCTCGAGGCCGAGCCGGAGCCGACCGGCGGCCG
>JAOPWW010000094.1 GCA_025965495.1 Frankiales bacterium | reverse complement strand
CCGAGCCGGCGGGCCCGGGCGACGGCGCGCTCCCCGAGGCGGGCGCCCAGGGCCGCGACGACGCGGGTGCGGAGCTCGGTGCGGCTCGGGTCGACGAGCCGGACGAGGTCGTCGCGGACGCCGCGGGCGTAGCGGACCAGGAAGCTCTCCTGGACGCCGGCGTAGGAGGGGTCGGCCTGCACGAGCGTGTGCCCGTGACCCTGCAGGGCCGCGACGGTCCGGGCGACGGCGTCCTTCACGACGTCCTGCACCGGCGCCGGCGTGGCGGGCTTCACCGACCACGCGATCCGCAGCGGGGGGACGTCGGGCAGGGGCAGCGGCTCGCCGAACAGGACCTCGAGCGCCGCCGCGACGTCCTGGGGCGAGCGCGCCAGGACCCCCGACGACGACAGCCCCAGCCAGCCCTCGGCCTCGGGCGCGAGCGGGACCCGGCCCCGGGTGGGCTTGAGGCCGGTCAGCCCGCAGCAGGCGGCGGGCACCCGGATCGAGCCACCGCCGTCGCTGGCCGTCGCGAAGGCGACCATCCCGGACGCGACCGCCGCCGCCGAGCCGCCCGAGGAGCCGCCCGGGGTGCGCGTGGGGTCCCAGGGGTTGCGGGTCGCGCCGAAGGTCGCCGACTCGGTGAACGGCCAGAGCGCGAGCTCGGGGGTGTGGGTCGTGCCGACGACGACGGCGCCGGCGGCGCGCAGGCGCCGGACCAGCTCGGAGTCGGCGGCGGCGGCGAGCTCGGGCGAGCCGGTGCCGAAGGCGGCCCCGTGCCCGGCGACCGACGTCGTGTCCTTGACGGCCACCGGGACGCCGAGCAGCGGCCGGTCGTCGCCCACCGCCAGAGCGGCGTCGGCGGCCTGCGCCTCGGCGAGCGCTCCCTCGCGGAACAGCGTGCAGAAGGCGTTCAGCCGGCCGTCGAGGGCGTCGATCCGGGCCAGGCACAGCCCGAGCAGCTCGACGGCGCTCAGGCGCCCCTCGCGCAGCAGGGCTCGCTGCCCGAGCAGACCGGCGTAGGCGACGTCGTCGGGGGAGAGGGTGGTGTCCACGCCCCGGACGCTACGTCCCGGCGGGGGTGCCCTTCGGCGGTTCCAGGCCCTCGGGCGCCTTGCCCGTGAGCTTGAGCTTCGCGGTGGCGGTGCCGCGGGTGGCGAGCAGGCGGGCGACGGCCATGGCGACGCCGCTCGCGACCGCCCACGACAGGGCGTCGCCCCAGGGGGTGCCGGGCGCGGCGGGGTCGGCCGGGGGCTCGGTGTGCCGGGTCCGGCGCCACGCGCTGCTGACCGCCTTGTCGGCGACCTTGCGGACGACGACCCCGGTCGCGATGCCGACCAGCTTGGACCCGACTGCCATGACGCTCCTCGGTAGGTGACTGCTCGACGTCGCCCTGCCCGGGTGGCCGACCGGCGAACCGGGGTAGGCCACCGGTCCCACCCCTGGACCTGGAGGAGCACCGCATGAGCGAGTTCGAGAAGGGCGACCACGTCAGCTGGAAGAGCCACGGCGGCGAGGCGGTCGGGAAGGTCGAGAAGGAGATCACGACCGAGACCGAGGCCGGCGGCCGCACGGTCAAGGCGAGCGAGGACGAGCCGCAGTACCTCGTCAAGAGCGACAAGAGCGGCGGCGAGGCCGTCCACAAGCCGGGCGCGCTGACGAAGGACTAGCGGGGCCGCTGTCGCCACGACGGCAGCGGTCGCAGCCCCGTGGTCACCGACTTCACCAGGTCGGTGACCGCGGTCGGCAGCACGCTGTGCGCGGTCAGCCCGGCCACGGCGTCGGCGCCGACCATGTACCGGGCCAGCGGCCGCGGGTGGGTCAGGGCGACCCGGACGGTGCGGGCGACCCAGACCGGGTCCTGGAGCTTGCGGCTGTGCCCGGCGAGGGCGGCGCTGCGCGCGTAGGCGGCCGCGTAGCGCGGGGTCGAGGCCGGGGGGTAGCCGCCGTCCTGCGCCGCCGACCAGACGTCGGTCGCGAACATGCCGGGCTCGACCAGCACGACCCGGACGCCGTCGGGAGCGACCTCGACGCGGAGCGCGTCGGTGACGCCCTCCAGGGCGTGCTTGCTCGCGCTGTACCAGCCCAGCAGGGGTGCGGCGAGGCGGCCCGCGATCGAGCTGATGTTGACGATGCGACCGTCGCCGCGCGCGCGCATGGCCGGCAGGAACAGCCGGGCGAGCCGCAGGGGGGCGACGAGGTTGGTCTCGAGCTGGGCCCGGACGAGCTCGTCGCTGACGTCCTCGACCGCGCCGGACTGCGCGAACCCCGCGTTGTTGACCAGGCCCCACGGGCCGCCGCCGGTCATGCCGGCGACCTGTGCGGCGACCGCTGCACACGCCTCGGCGTCGTCGACCTCGAGCTCGACGGTCCGCAGCGCGAGGCCCCGGTCGTGGGCCGCCCGCTGCACGACCTCGGCCTTCTCGGCGCTGCGCGCGGTGCCGATGACGTCGAAGCCCGCCTCGGCGAGCTCCAGGCAGGTGAGCAGCCCGATGCCGGCGTTGGCGCCCGTGACCACGACGCTCCTGCTGCTCACTGCTCGCTCCGCTCGCGTGGGGAGCGGCGCGTCCCCGGGCAGGGCGGCCGCGGGTAGGGTCCGTGCCCGGTCGGGGGACGAGCATGCCAGCGGCCGCGACGGACCGGGACAGCCGGTCCGGGGACAGCCGAGCGGACGGAGCGGGGACCGTGGTGGAGGTGCTCGTGCGACGCCTCGACCCCGACGTGCCGCTGCCGTCCTACGCCCACCCCGGCGACGCCGGCTGCGACCTCGTGACCACCGTCGACGTCGAGCTGGCCCCGGGGGAGCGCGCCCTGCTGCCCACGGGGATCGCCCTCGCGCTGCCCGACGGCTACGCCGCCTTCGTCCACCCCCGCTCGGGCCTGGCCGCCCGGCACGGCGTCGGCATCGTCAACGCCCCCGGCACGGTCGACGCCGGCTACCGCGGCGAGCTGCAGGTCGTGCTCGTCAACCACGACCCGGCCGAGACGGTCCGGCTCCGGCGGCTCGACCGGGTGGCGCAGCTCGTCGTGCAGCGGGTCGAGCAGGTGGCCTGGCGCGAGACCGACGAGCCGCTGCCGGACAGCCCCCGCGGCGAGGGCGGCCACGGCAGCACCGGCGGCTGGGCCGCCGCGACGACCAGCAGTCCCCACCCCGCAGGAGGATGAGCGTGTTCCGACGCAAGAAGCGCGAGGACGACGACGTCGTCGACGAGCTCGAGACCGACGGCGACGCCGAGGAGACCGACGAGGACGCCGCGCCGGTCCCTGCCGCCCCGAAGCCCCTGCTCCGCCCGCAGGGCCCCTGGGACGCCGCGGACGCGCCCGACGTCGAGGTCGGCCGGATCGACCTCGGGGGCCTGCTCGTGCCGGTGCCGCCCGACACCGAGGTGCGCGTCGACGTCAGCCCCGAGGGGGAGGTCGTCGCGGCCACCCTCGTGCAGGGCGAGGCGACGATGCAGGTCAACGCCTTCGCCGCTCCCCGCACCGAAGGCATCTGGCAGGAGGTCTGCGACGAGATCCAGGCCGCCCTGGTCGAGTCCGGCGGCAAGGCCGAGCAGCGCCAGGGACAGTTCGGCACCGAGCTGCACGCCCTGGTGCCGACCGAGGTCCCGGGCCAGGGCCTGGTGCTCGCCCCCGCCCGCTTCGTCGGCGTCGACGGCCCCCGCTGGTTCCTGCGCGCGCTCCTGACGGGCCCCGGCGCGACCGACGCCGAGGCCGCAGCGCCCCTGGAGGCCGCGCTGCGCGACGTCGTCGTCGTGCGCGGGCCGGACCCGATGGCCGTGCGCGACCCGCTGCCGCTGCGCCTGCCGGCCGAGGTCGCCGACCAGCAGCCGGCCGAGGAGGACGGGAGCGACCTGGCCCCGTTCGAGCGGGGCCCGGAGATCACCGAGATCGGCTGACCCGGGGGGCTGCCCGCGGACGTAGGCTCGCAGCGTGAGCGACGCCAAGGCCCCCGGCCGGTTCCGGCGGGCGCTGTCGCGCCTGACCGTCGACGAGCAGGAGATCGACCGCCGGGACCTGCAGGACGAGGCGGCGTCCGCGGGCGCCACCGCCGTCGTGCGGTGCACGCGCGGCGAGCCGGTGTGCGTGGCGGGGACCGTCAAGGCCGTCGTGCTCCGGCCCCGCGCCGGGGTGCCGACGCTGGAGGCCGAGGTCTACGACGGCACCGGCACCGTGACCCTGGTGTGGCTCGGCCGCCGCCGGATCCGCGGCGTCGACCCCGGCCGCAACCTCGTCGCGCGCGGCCGGATGACCCACCACGAGGGCCGCCCCGCGATCTACAACCCGGTCTACGAGCTGCGGGCCGCAGGTGCCTGAGCAGGCACCCGACCGCGTGCCCGACGTCCCGCCCGACCCGGACCAGGGCCCGGTCCCCTGCGCGCCCCGCGACGTCACGACGTCGGCGTTCGTCGAGGCCTTCGGCGGGGTGCGCGGCCTGGTCGACAGCGCCCTGCCGGCCACGGTGTTCGTCCTGGTCCGCCTGTTCACGCACGCGCTCAGCCCCGCCCTGTACGCCGCCGTCGGCGTGGGCGTCGCGGTCCTGGTCCTGCGCCGGGTGCGGGGGGAGTCGCTGCAGCAGGCCGCCAGCGGCTTCTTCGGCCTCGCGATCGCGGTCGTGTTCGCCCGCGCCACCGGGTCCGGCGAGGGCTTCTTCCTGCCGGGCATCCTCACCACGGCCCTCACCGGGGTCGCCTTCGTCGTGTCGCTGCTGGTCCGGCGTCCTGCCGTCGGGCTGGCGCTCGGCGCCTTCGACCCCGCCTACGCGCGCTGGGCCGAGCACCCGCCGCTGGTGCGCGCCGTCCGGCTCGCGACCGCGTTCTGGGCGCTCACGTTCTTCATCCGCTCCGGCGTCGCCTACGGCGTCTACCGCCGGGCCGGCGACAACGACGGCGCGCTCCTGATCGTCATCAACGTCGTGAAGTGGCCGCTCATCGTGATCGCAGCCCTGCTGACGGTCGCGCTGGTGCGGGGCGCCGGCCACCCGCCCGCCCCTGTGGAGCCGGGCGAGCCCGCCTAGGGACCCGTCGCGGCGTGCCCGCCGTGGCCGCCGAGCAGGCGGTCCAGCTCGCCCTCGACCTCGGTGGTCGCGACCAGCAGGAGCTCGTCGCCGCCCTCGAGCGCGGCGTCGGGCGAGGGGACCAGCACCCGGCCGTCGCGCAGGACCGCGACCAGGGCGCTGTCGACCGGCCACGGGATCGACCCGACGGTCTTGCCGACGATGGGGGCGTCGTCGGACAGGGTGAGCTCCACGAGGTTGGCCTGGCCCTGCCGGAAGGTCAGCAGCCGCACGAGATCACCGACCGAGACGGCCTCCTCGACGACGGCGGCGAGCAGCCGGGGCGAGCTGACGCTGACGTCGACGCCCCAGCTCTCGTTGAACAGCCACTCGTTCTTGGGGTGGTTGACCCGGGCGACGACGCGCTCGACGCCGAACTCGGTCTTGGCCAGCAGCGAGACCACGAGGTTGACCTTGTCGTCGCCGGTCGCGGCCACGACGACGTCGCAGGCCTGCGCCCGCGCGGCGACCAGGCTGTCGAGCTCGCAGGCGTCGGCCTGCAGCCACTCGGCGCCCGGCACGGAGGAGACCTTCATGGCGCGCGACTCGCGCTCGATGAGCAGGACCTCGTGGCCGTTGCCGAGCAGCTCGGTGGCGATGGACCGGCCGACGTTCCCGGCCCCCGCGATGGCGACGCGCATCAGTGCTCCCCTGCAGCAGGCCCGGCCGCGAAGGCGCTGACCACGCGCTCGCGGTCCTGGAACTCGAGGGCGACGTGGACGAGGTCGCCCTCCTGGACGACGGTCCCGGCGTTCGGCAGCTGGGCCACCCCGAGCCGGGTGATGAACACGGCCCTTGCGCCGGCGGCCTCCTCGAGGGCCGACAGGCGGTGCCCGATCCAGTCCGGGGCGACGGCGACCTCGGCGAGCAGGACGCGGCCGCTGGGGTCGCGGTACTGCGACAGCAGGCCCTGCGGGAGCAGCCGGCGCAGCACCTGGTCGGCGGTCCAGCGCACGGTCGCGACCGTCGGGATCCCGAGCTTCTCGTAGACCTCGGCGCGGCGGGCGTCGTAGATGCGGGCGACGACGTTCTCGACGCCGAACGTCTCGCGGGCCACCCGGGCGGCGATGATGTTGCTGTTGTCGCCGTTGCTGACGGCGGCGAAGGCGTGGGCGCCCTCGATGCCGGCCTCGACGAGGGTGTCGCGGTCGAAGCCGACGCCGCTGATCCGCTTCCCGCGGAACGACT
>JAOPWW010000081.1 GCA_025965495.1 Frankiales bacterium | reverse complement strand
CGCAGGCGTCCTGGGTGAGCGGCTCGACCGTCATCTCCAGGCTGCTGAGGGTCTTGCCGTACGGGCCGTGCGCGTGGGCGGCGGCCAGGACGTCGGGACGGGCGGCGTGGACCGCGCAGTGGATGGCGACGGCGGCGCCGTTGACGGCGCGGTCGCCCTCGACGACCTGGCCCTCGTGGCTGACCCGCACCAGGTCGCTGCTCTTGATCATGCTGAAGTGCATGCCGAACGGGTTGACCCAGAAGGTGTCGGGCTCGGCCGGGTCGCGCACCGTGATGTGGCCCGCGACGCCCTCGTCGAGGCCCGCCTTGCTGAACATGCGGAAGGCGGCCGCGAGCTTGGCCTTGCGGTGGGCGCGCTCGGCCTCGACCGTCTCGAAGGTCTCCGGCAGTGCCATCCGCAGCTGCCCCCCGGCCGAGGCGGCGGCCGGCGGGGCCTCGGTCACGGCCTCGGTGACGAGCTCGTCGGCGTGGGTCGTCGCGACGTCGGGCTGCTGCTCGGTGATGCTCACGCGGATCTCCTCGGGGCGGGGCGTCGGGCCAGTGTGCACCTGGGGCGTGGGCCGCGTCACCCGTCCCACGCCTCGGTCCGGGCTAGGCGCTGGCGATCGCTTGCAGGACGTCGAGCCGGGCGGCCCGGCGGGCGGGCAGCAGGGCCGCGAGCACCCCGGCGATCCCGGCCACGACCAGGAACAGGACCAGCCGGCCGACCGGGAAGCGCAGCTCGCTCACGCCGTCGTCGGCGAGCGCCCGCTGCAGCGCCACCCCGAAGACCGACCCCACGGCGATGCCGAGCAGCGCCCCGAACAGGGCGACGATGACCGCCTCCACCGTGACCATCCGCCGCGTCTGCCGACGCCCGAGGCCGACCGCCCGCAGCAGGCCGAGCTCACGGGTCCGCTCGAGGACCGCCAGCGCGAGCGTGTTCACGATCCCCAGCACGGCGATGAGCACCGACAGGGCCAGCAGGACGCTGATGATCGAGATGACGACGTCGATCCGGGAGGTCGTGTCCTCGATGAAGGCCGACTGGTCCAGGACCTGCGCCGTCGGGTAGGCGAGCGTCGCCGTGTCGACGGCGCGCACCAGGGCGGCGGTCGAGGTGCCCGGTGCCGCCCGGACCAGCAGGGCGGCGTCGGCGGTGGTCGCGAAGTCCGCGGCGGCGGAGGCGTCGAGCAGGACGCCGCCGACCAGCTGGTTGTCCTCGTAGGTCCCGCCGACGGTCAGGCGCTGCTCGCCGCCCCGGGCGAGGGTCACAGCCACGGTGTCGCCAGGCGCGAGGCTGCGGCGAGTCGCCTCGCCCTTCGACAGCAGCAGCGTGCCGGGTCGCAGGTCGAGCCGCCCGGCGACACGGGTGAGGCGGACGCTGCGCCCGACGGCGGCGTCGTCGAGGGCGGTGACCGGGACCGTCCGGCCGCCGACCCGGCCCTGGTCGGCCCGGACGTGGTCGACCGTGGCGACGCCCGGGGCCTTCGCGACCACTTCCGCGACCGCGGCCGGCAGGCCCTGGAAGCCGCTGGTCTGCACCACGACGTCGGCGGCGACGGCGTCCTGCACGATCTTCTCCACCGACGCCTTGGCCGAGGCGCCGACGACTCCGACCGCCGTCACGAGGGCCATCCCGATCATGAGGGCGGCGGCCGTGGCGGCCGTCCGGCGGGGGTTGCGCATCGCGTTGAGCCGTCCCAGGCGGCCGGGGACCGCGCGGGCCAGGGGCGCGCCGAGCAGCCGCGCGACGGGGCGGGCCAGCTGCGGCGACAGGCCCGCGACGCCGAGGAAGGACACCAGCGCCCCCAGTCCGACCAGCGCGAGCGACCCCTGCAGGCCGACGGCGAGCAGGACCGCGCCGGCGACGAGCAGGACCGCGCCGACGACGGTGCCGCGGCGCAGGGAGTGCTCCGGAGCGACGGCGTCACGCATGGCGGCGACCGGCGGGACGGCCGCGGCGCGGCGGGCCGGCAGGAGCGCGGCCAGGACGGTGACGAGCAGGCCGGTGACGAGGCTGACGACGACCGTACGGGTCTGGACGAGCAGCGGCCCGCTCGGCAGGTCCCCGCCGAAGCTGCTGATGAGCGCCTGCAGCCCCTTGGCCACGCCGATGCCGCTGGCCAGCCCGAGCACCGATGCGACCAGCCCCACCAGCAGGGCCTCGACGAGGACGCTGACCGTCACCTGGCCACGGGAGGCGCCGAGGGCGCGCAGGAGGGCGAGCTCGCGCTGCCGCTGCGCGACCAGGATCGTGAACGTGTTGAAGATGAGGAAGGCGCCGACGAACAGGGCGACGCCGGCGAACAGCAGCAGGAAGGTCTGGAAGAAGCCGAAGAAGCCCTTGATCTCGTCGGCGGACTGCGCTGCAGCGGCGTCGCCGGTCAGCGCCTCCACCCCGGGGGGCAGCACCTTCGCCACGCGGTCGCGCAGCGCGGCCTCGTCGACCCCGGGCTCGGCGGCGAGGCGCACCACCTCCAGCTCCCCGGGCTTGGCGAGCAGCGCGCGGGCGGTGTCCGGGGCGAAGGCGGCGATGCTCGCGCCGCCGAGGTTGTCGGAGTCCCCGAAGCCGAAGACGCCGGAGACCGTGAAGGTCCGCTGCCCGACGGGCAGCAGCAGCCGCACCCGGTCACCCGGGCGGAAGTCGGTCTTGCTCGCCGTCGTCGCGTCGAGAGCGACCTCGTCGGGCCGCACCGGACCGGCACCCGAGCGCAGCGTGTACGGCGATGTCGCGGGGCTCGGGTCCCAGTTCTGGCCGAGGGCGGGAGCGTTCGTCGAGTAGGCCTTGCCGGTGCGCTTGACGACCTGGGCGTACCCGGTCACGTCGCCGGTCGCGGCAGCGACGCCGTCGACGCGCTCGAGTGCGGTCAGCAGCGACGCCGGCACCGGGGAGCGCTGGCTGCCGCCGTCGCCGGCGAAGAGCTCCTCGCCCTGGACCTGGACCGCGGTCTTGTCGTCGATCCGGCTGAACAGGTCGTCGAAGACCTTGCCGAGCGTGTCGGTGAGGACGAAGGCGCCCGAGACGAAGGAGACGCCGAGCACGACGGCGAGCGCCGACAGCAGCAGGCGCAGCTTGCGGGACAGCAGGGACCTGAGCGTCGCGCGGAGCACCTCAGTGCTCCCGCTCGAGCAGCTTGATCCGGTCGAGCACGGAGGCCGCCGTCGGCTCGCGCAGCTCGCCGACGAGGCGTCCGTCGGCCAGGAAGACGACGCGGTCGGCGTAGGAGGCGGCCACGGGGTCGTGGGTGACCATCACGACCGTCTGCCCGAGCTCGCGGACCGAGCGCTGCAGGAACGCGAGCACCTCGGCGCCGGCGCGGCTGTCGAGGTTGCCGGTGGGCTCGTCCGCGAACACGACGGCAGGACGCGAGGCGAGGGCCCGGGCGCACGCCACCCGCTGCTGCTGGCCGCCGGAGAGCTCGGTCGGCCGGTGGCCGAGCCGGTCCTGCAGCCCGACGGCGGCCACCACCTGCGCCAGCCAGTCCGGGTCGGCCTTCCGGCCGGCGATGTCGAGCGGCAGCGTGATGTTCTCGCCGGCCGTCAGCGTGGGCAGCAGGTTGAACTGCTGGAACACGAAGCCGACGGCGTCGCGGCGCAGGGCGGTGAGGCCCTTGTCCTTGAGGCCGGACAGCGCGGTGTCGCCGACCCAGACCTCACCGCTGGTGGCGCTGTCGAGCCCCGCCATGGTGTGCATGAGGGTCGACTTGCCGGACCCGGACGGGCCCATGATCGCAGTGAACTCGCCGGCGGCGAACGCGACGGTGACGTCGTCGAGGGCCGTCACGCGAGTCTCGCCGCTGCCGTAGACCTTGGACAGGTGCTCGGCCCGGGCGGCTGCGGGCCGGGTGCCGTCCGCGCGGAGGGCGGCGGAGGAGGTGACGGTCACAGGGGCTCCAGGGTGGACCGGACTGCCGGACGCCGGGGAGGACGAGGGCGGCGGCTCGGCAGGTCGGGCGAGCGGCGGGGCGGGCAGGTGGACGCGGTCCAGCGGCGCGGAGGTCATGACGGCGACCGTCGCAGGACGGCGGGCTGTGCGGATCAGGGCCCGACCCTGAGAGCACCCTGGTGTGCACCCCGAGACAGCCGCAACCCCTTTCGGCCGTCGAGGCCTCGGGGTCAGCCCTCGGGGGCGGCCGCTCGTGCCGCTGCGGGCTCGAGAGCTCCTGCGGCCTCCCGTGCCGCTGCGTCCCCTGCCGCTGCGGCTTCTCGCGCTGCTGCGGCTTCTCGTGCTGCCGCGGCCTCGACCGCGGCGGCCTGGTGCGGCAGGGGGACGTCGGGTCCGGGCACGACGTCGGGGAACGGCGGCGGCGTGCCGCCGAACGAGGGGCACAGCGCCTGGTGGTCGCACCAGCTGCACAGCTTCGACGGCCGTGGCGCGAACTGCTTGAGCTGCGTCGCCCGCTCGATCGCCTCCCACAGGGCCAGCAGCTTGCGCTCGGTGGCCAGGAGGTCGGACTCGTCCGGGACGTAGCGCAGGACCTCGCGATCGCCGAGGTACATCAGCTGGAGCAGCCGCGGGACGCGGCCGGTCGTGCGCCACAGCACCAGCGCGTAGAACTTCATCTGGAACAGCGCCTTGCCCTCGAACATCTCGCCAGGGGCGCGCCCCGTCTTGTAGTCCACCACTCTCACGTCGCCCGAGGGCGCGACGTCGAGCCGGTCGACGATGCCCCGCAGCCGCAGCCCCCCGGGCAGGACCACCTGCACGAGCCGCTCCCGCTCCGCCGGCTCGAGCCGCGTCGGGTCCTCCAGGGTGAAGTAGCCCTCGAGCAGCTTCTCGGCGCTGGTGAGCCAGGTCTGCAGCTCGGCCTCGTCGGCGAACAGGCCCCCGACCTCGGGCTGCTCCTCGCGCAGGCGCTCCCACTCGGGCCGGAGCAGGTCGGCCGCCGCCGCGAGGGTCCGGCCCGCGGCCGGGAGGTCGAACAGCCGCTCGAGCACGCCGTGGACGACCGTCCCGCGCGTCGCAGCCGACGACGGCGCCTGCGGGAGGCGGTCGATGGTGCGGAAGCGGAACAGCAGCGGGCAGGTCATGAAGTCGCCGGCCCGCGAGGGCGACAGGGACCCGAGGACGGGCAGCTCGACGGGGGCGGCGAGGTCGACGGCGGTCATGGCAGGGACGCTACGGCGGCCCTCCGACAGTTCCGGTGCGACGCGCCTCGGGCCCTCCGCCCGGGAGGCGGCGCCTAGGCCTCGAGGCGGACCAGGTGCTCCACGGACGCGCGCGGGACCGGCAGACCGGACAGGCTGGTGGCGCTCGGCACGGGCCGCGTCGCGAGGGCGGCTGCCTCGGTGCGGCGGGCGCCCTCGAAGACGGCGCTGCACAGGGCGGCGACCAGGAGGGAGAGCACGGTCCACGTCGCCAGCACGGCCAGGAGAGTCATGCAGCGTTCGTCGGCCGGGGCGAGACGCTGCCGTATCGACCAGACGGGTGACGTCGACACCGGGGTTGTCGGAGGTGCCGCCTAGCGTCCTGGCCGTGACCGAGCAGCTGAGCGCCGCGCCCCCGGCGGCCCTCGCGCTGCCCGGGCTCGCGCCGGCCCGGGCTCGCGCCGGGAAGGCTGCCCGCCCCCTCGCGGAGGTCCTGCCGGTCGCCCGGGTGGCTGTCGACAGCGGCCTGGCGCACCTGGACCGACCCTTCGACTACGCCGTGCCGGAGGACCTCGCCGAGGGGGCGCAGGCGGGGTGCCGGGTCCGGGTCCGCTTCGCCGGGCGGCTGGTCGACGGCGTCGTGCTCGAACGGGCGGCGACCTCCGACAGCGGTCGCGCCCTCGCCCCGCTCGCGGCGCTGGTGAGCCCCGAGCCGGTGCTGGTCCCGGAGGTCGGCGCCCTCGTCCGGGCCGCCGCCGACCGCTGGGCCGGCTCGCTCTACGACGTCCTGCGGCTCGCCCTCCCGCCGCGGCACGCCCGGGTCGAGGCCGAGGCGCCCCGCGAG
>JAOPWW010000066.1 GCA_025965495.1 Frankiales bacterium | reverse complement strand
CCCTCGGCAGCGTCGCCTTCTTCCGCTACAGCCCGATCGGCACGGCGATCCTCGCGGTCAGCCAGGAGCCGACGGCCGCCGCCGTCGTCGGCATCAGCGTCAGCCGCATCTCGCTCATCACCTGGACCCTGGCCGGCTTCCTCGGCTCGGTCGCCGGCCTGCTGCTCAGCCCCGGCGGGGGGCTGATCGGGCCGGGCACCGTCACCGCCACGGCCCTCATCGCCGGGTTCACCGCCGCCGTCCTCGGGGGGATCACCAGCCTGCCCGGGGCGTTCGTCGGCGGCGTCCTCATCGGCGTCCTGCAGCGCCTCGCCGGCGCCACCATCACCCAGTTCCCGGGCTCGGAGCAGGTGACGGTCGGCCTCGTGCTGCTCGCCGTGCTGCTCGTGCGCCCGGCCGGTCTGCTCGGCAAGGAGGCCTGATGGCCAGCACCGTCGTCGCGGACGCCCGTCCCGCGCCCTACGCCTCGGGCTACGTCGGCCGCGGCGTGTTCGTCGCCGTGCTCGCGGTCCTGCTGCTCCTGCCCGCCACCACGCTCGACTTCGCGAACTTCTGCTCGCTGGCCGCCATCTACGGCGTCATCGGGATCAGCCTGAACATCATCATCGGGTACACCGGACAGCTCAGCCTCGGGCACCAGGGCTTCCTCGGCGTCGGGTCGCTGGTCGCGGCCAACCTCGTCACGGCGAAGCAGCTGCCCTTCGCCGTCGGCCTCGGCGGCGGTGCGCTCGCCGGCGCCGGTGTGGCCTTGCTGCTGGGCCTGGTCGCCCTGCGCATCACCGGGCTCTACCTGGCCCTCATCACGCTGGTGTTCGGGCTGACGGTCGCCTCCTCGCTGTTCCAGCTCGGCAGCCTCACCAACAACGGGTCCGGCCTGCCGGCGAACCGGCCGGACCTCGTGGCCAGCAACGGGCGCTACTACCTGCTGTGCCTCGCGGTGCTCGTCGTCGTGTTCCTGCTCGACGTCCGGCTGACCCGCACCAAGACCGGCCGCGCCCTGCTCGCCCTCAAGGAGAACGAGCGGGTCGCGGAGGCCTTCGGCATCGACGTCACGGTCTACAAGCTCATCGCGTTCGCGCTCGCCGGCGCGGTCGTCGGGCTGGCCGGCGGGCTGTACGTGTTCCGGTCGCAGCAGTTCAGCGGGCAGAACTTCCAGGGCCAGACCGGCCTCAACCTCGCCCTGCTGTTCGTCGTCATGGTGACCGTCGGCGGCCTGGGCAACCGGGTCGGCGTCGTCGTCGCGTCGGCGTTCTTCGCGCTCATCGACTACCTGCTCGACAAGGTGTTCATGGCCGGCCCGCTCATGCACGTCGCGAAGCACGTCCCGGTGATCAACGGCTACTACGGCCAGAACAAGGGCGCGCTCGCCGGGCTGATCGGCGCCGGCCTGCTGCTGCAGACGCTGATCTTCAACCCCGGCGGACTCGGGGCCCAGCTGCGCCCGCTGTCGCGCTGGCTGTCCGGCGAGCCCTTCTCCCTGCACGACGACGACGCCGACAGCGGCCCGGCCGCAGTGGAGGGCTCCAGTGTCCGTGCTTGAGGTCCAGGACCTGTCCATCCGCTTCGGCGGCCTGCAGGCGCTCAAGGACGTCACCCTGCAGGTGAACGAGTTCGAGATCGTCGGCCTGATCGGGCCTAACGGCGCCGGCAAGACGACGGCGTTCAACTGCATCACCGGCTTCTACAAGCCGACGAGCGGCACGGTCCGCTACCGCGGGCGGGACGTCACCAAGGTCACGCCGCACAAGAAGGCCGCCATGGGCTTCGGGCGCACCTTCCAGAACGTCGGGATGGTGAAGAGCTCCAGCGTGCTGGAGAACCTCAAGACCGCGCAGCACGCCCGGATCTCCTACGACGTCGCCGCCGGCCTGCTCGGGACCTCCTCGGTCGCGGCGGAGGAGCGGGCGCTCGCCGCCAAGGCCGACGCCGTCCTGGAGCTGCTCGGGTTGCAGGACGTCCGCGACGCGCGCGTCGGCGGGCTGTCCTACGGGACGCTCAAGCTGCTCGAGCTCGGCTGCGCGCTCGCCACCGAGCCCGACGTCCTGCTGCTGGACGAGCCGAGCTCGGGCATGGGCCCGGAGGAGGCGCACCAGCTCGGCGAGCGGCTGCTGGACCTGCGCAAGGCCTTCGGCCTGACGATGCTGCTCATCGAGCACCACGTCCCGCTGGTCCTGTCGGTCTGCGACCACGTGTACGTCCTGAACTTCGGGCAGCTGCTCGCCGAGGGCGAGCCGACCGTCATCCAGACCCACCCGGAGGTCGTCGCGGCCTACCTCGGCGGGGAGGCGCCCGAGGCCCTCGCCGCGACCGAGGAGACCGCGGACGACGCCGCCCTCGACGCCCAGCTCGAGCAGGCCGCCTCCGACCACGACGACCCCCCGGCGGTGGCCGCCCGCCCGCGCAAGGCCCCCGCCAAGCGCGCGCCCCGCAAGGCCCCCACCAAGAAGGCCGTCGCCGCGAAGGAGGAGGACCAGTGAGCCTGCTCGAGGTCGAGGACCTGCGCACGGGCTACGGCGCCCTGCCGGTCCTGCAGGGCATCAGCTTCTCGGTCGAGGAGGGCGAGACCGCCGTCGTGTTCGGCCTCAACGGCGCCGGCAAGACGACGACGGTCAACGCCCTCGCCGGCCTGCTCCCCATCTGGGGCGGCGACGTCCGGCTCGACGGCAGGAGCCTCAAGGGGCTCGACGCCCCCAAGATCGTCGCGGCCGGCATCGGGCTGTCGCCGGAGGGGCGTCGGGTGTTCCCCGCCCTGTCCGTCCTCACGAACCTGAGGCTCGGCGCGTGGACCCGGCGCGGCAACAAGCGGGAGACCGAGCAGAGCGTCGAGCAGGTGTTCCAGTACTTCCCGCGGCTGGAGGAGCGCAAGGACCAGCTGGCCGGGACCATGTCCGGCGGCGAGCAGCAGATGCTCGCCATCGGCCGGGCCGTCATGAGCAAGCCGCGGATCCTGCTCATCGACGAGGCGTCGCTCGGCCTGTCGCCCAAGCTGGCGCAGACGGTGTTCCAGGTCGTCAGCCAGATCAACGACGACGGCACCACCGTCGTCATCGTCGAGCAGAACGTCGGCGTGCTGCCCTACGCCGACCAGGCGCTGATCATGGAGAAGGGCACCATCACCTACGACG
>JAOPWW010000027.1 GCA_025965495.1 Frankiales bacterium | reverse complement strand
CGTCGTCCCCGCGGCCGCCGTCCCCTGGGCCGCACCTGCTGCGCCGGCCGCCCCCGCGAAGCCCGTCGCCCCGACGACGAAGGCCTCCCCCGGCATCACGGCCGGTCCCGGCGGGTCGCTGGACATCCGCGACGGCAAGGGCGGCCTCACGCAGCCCGTCTCGCTGGTGCTGCTGCTCGGCGGCCTGAGCCTCGTGCCCGGCATGCTCATCATGATCACGGCGTTCACGCGCATCGTCATCGTCATGGGCCTGACCCGCAGCGCGCTCGGCACGCAGGGCACCCCGCCGAACCAGGTCCTCATCGGCCTGTCGCTGTTCCTCACGCTGTTCGTCATGAGCCCGGCGATCTCCGCCGCCAACCACGACGCCGTCCAGCCCTACCTCAAGGGCGACATCGGGCAGAGCCAGGCGTTCGAGAAGGGCCTCGAGCCGTTCCGGGAGTTCATGCTCAAGCAGGTCCGCGAGAAGGACCTGGCGCTGTTCGTCGACCTGTCCGGCAAGAAGGCCCCGCGCAACCCCTCCGACGTCCCGACGACGACGCTCATCCCGGCCTACGTCATCTCCGAGCTGCGCGCCGCCTTCCTGATCGGGTTCATCATCTTCATCCCGTTCCTGGTGATCGACCTGGTCGTCAGCGCCGCGCTGTCGGCGATGGGCATGGCCATGCTGCCGCCCTCGCTGGTCTCCCTGCCCTTCAAGCTCCTGCTGTTCGTGGCCGTCGACGGCTGGTACCTGCTCGTCGAGTCGCTGGTCAAGTCGTTCCACTAGTCCCGGCGGGACCGTGGGAGATGGCCCTCAGGGACCACTCCCGAACGGGGCAGGTCCCGGCGCCGGGCGCCGAAGCACAAGGCATGCACCGGAGAGCGCACTCGTGACCGAGACCGACATCGTCAACATCTGCACCCAGGCGCTGGTCCTCGCGGCCAAGCTGGCCGGGCCGCTGCTGCTCGTCGCGCTCGTCAGCGGCGTCGTCATCAGCCTCGGCCAGGCCGTCTTCCAGGTCCAGGACCAGACCCTGTCGACCGTGCCGAAGCTCGTGCTCGGCGGCGCCGTCCTCGCCCTCACCGGCGGCTGGATGCTGCGCATCACGGTGGAGTTCACGACCGAGCTGTTCCACCGCATCCCCGAGCTCGTGGGCTGACGACGACGTGGTCGACCTGCCGGTCTCGCTGGAGACGCTGAACGCGTTCCTCCTGGTCCTCGCGCGCACCGGCGCCTGGGTCGTCGCGGCACCGGTCCTCTCGGCCAAGGGCGTCTCGGGCGTCGGCCGGCTGTCGCTGGCCTTCGCGCTCGCTCTGTTCGTCGCCCCCTCGATCCCGCTGGACCAGGTCCCGAGCGGGACGGCGCCCTTCGTGGGAGCGGCCGTCGGGCAGGTCGCCGTCGGCGTCGCCCTCGGCATGCTCACGCAGCTGCTGTTCACGGCCTTCGAGGTCGCCGGGACGCTGCTCGACACCTCCGGCGGCTTCTCCGCCGCCTCGATCATGGACCCGCTCACCGGACAGCCGGCCGCCGCGTTCTCGCGCATGTTCAACATGATGTTCGGTGCGATCTTCTTCGCGACGGACGGCTACCGCACGATCATCGGCGGGTTCGTCACGTCCTTCCGGGCGCTCCCCGTCGACGCCGTCCCCCACCTGTCCGGGGACGCCGCCACCGTCCTCGGCTCGGCCGCCACGCAGATCCTCGCCAGCGCCCTCATGGTCGGCGCCCCCCTGCTCGGCGTCCTGTTCCTCACCGACGTCGCCCTCGGCCTCGCCGGCCGCCTGGTGCCGCAGGCCGGCACCCTGTCGCTCGCCCTGCCGGTCAAGGGCCTGGTCGCCCTCGGCATGGCCGGCATGACGCTGGCCCTCGTGCCCGGTCACGTCCTCGACCTCGTCGGCCCCGCCAGCGAGCTCCCCTACCGGGTGCTCCAGCAGTGAGCGGGCCGGCGTGAGCGGGGAGAAGACCGAGAAGGCGACACCGAAGAAGCTCCAGGACCTGCGCAAGAAGGGCGTCGTCGCCCGGTCCATGGAGCTGCCCCAGGGCGTCTCGATGATGGCCCTGGTCCTCGTGCTCCCCGGGATGGTCAGCCGGCTGTTCGGCGCGCTGCGCCAGGACCTCGTCCTGGTGCTCGGCGGCGCCGGCGGCGCGCTCGACGACGGCGTCGTCGCCGGCCGGGTCTTCGCCGCCCAGGTGATGGGCGACTGCGTGCGCGCGGTCGCCCCCGGCATCGCCGTCGTCGGCGTCACGGCGCTGCTGTCCGGCGTCCTGGTGACCCGGTCCAAGCCCAACCTGGCGGCCGTGAAGCCGAAGTTCGAGCGGCTGAACCCCAAGAACACCATCAAGCGGATGGTCAGCACGCACTCGCTGGTCGACCTGCTCAAGAACGTGGCGAAGCTGCTCGTGCTGATCGGCGTCTCCTTCCCGGTCTGCCGGGACGGGTACGCGCGGCTGCTGAGCGCGGGCGGCGGCTGGGAGGCGCTGCAGACGGTCGTCGGCGCGGTCGCGGGCCAGCTCCTGTGGCAGACCGCCGCGCTCGCCCTGCTCATCGGCGTCGCCGACGCCTGGTGGCAGCGCCGCAGCTTCGGCAAGCAGGCCAAGATGAGCAGCCAGGACATCAAGGACGAGTACAAGCAGTCCGAGGGCGACCCGCACGTGAAGGGTCAGATCAAGCAGCGGATGCTCGCCTCCGCCCGCTCCCGGATGATCCAGGCCGTCCCGAAGGCCGACGTCGTCCTGGCCAACCCCACCCACCTGGTCGTGGCCCTGTCCTACGAGGCGGGCAAGCGCGCCCCCGTCGTCGTCGCCCGCGGCGCCGGCGCGGTCGCCGACCGGATCAAGGCCGTGGCCCGCGAGAACGGCGTCCCGGTCATCGCCGACAAGCCGCTCGCCCGCGCCCTGTACAAGGCGACCGAGGTCGGTGACGCCATCCCGGTCGAGCTGTTCCGGGCCGTCGCCGAGGTGCTCGCCCTCGTCTACGCCGCCAAGCGCACCGGCACCGCCCCGCCCGCGACCCGAGAGAGCGTCCTCGCATGAGCAGTCCCCCGAGCCTGGTGAAGACCACGAGCACGCGGACCGCGTCCATCGGCGTCCCGTCGATGATGATCGCGCTCGTCCTGCTGATGGTCGTGCCGCTGCCGGCCGTCCTGCTCGACCTGCTGCTCGCCGTCAACCTCACGATGGCCGTCGTCATCCTGCTGACGGCCGTCACAGCGCAGCGGGCCCTGGACTTCTCGGTCTTCCCGTCCCTGCTGCTCGTCACGACCCTGCTGCGGCTGGCGCTGAACATCAGCTCGACCCGGCTGATCCTCACCCACGGCGCGGCCGGCAAGGTCATCGAGGCGTTCGGCCACGTCGTCATCGGCGGCAGCCTCGTCGTCGGCCTGGTCGTCTTCCTCATCCTCGTCATCGTGCAGTTCATCGTCATCACCGCGGGTGCGGGCCGCGTGTCCGAGGTCGCCGCCCGCTTCACCCTCGACGCGATGCCCGGCAAGCAGATGGCCATCGACGCCGACCTCAACAGCGGCCTCATCGACGACGAGCAGGCGAAGGCCCGCCGCCTCGACGTCGCCCGCGAGGCCGACTTCTTCGGCTCGATGGACGGCGCCAGCAAGTTCGTCAAGGGCGACGCCGTCGCCGGCATCATCATCGTGTCGATCAACCTGGTCGGCGGCTTCGCCATGGGCGTGCTGCAGATGCACCTGTCGATGAGCGAGGCGATCGGCCGGTACTCGCTGCTGAGCGTCGGCGACGGCCTGGTCAGCCAGGTCCCGGCCCTGCTGATCTCGGTCGCCAGCGGCGTCATCGTCACCCGCGTTCAGGGCGACGCCGACGGCGGCGGCCTCGGCGACGACCTCACCAAGCAGCTGTTCCGCTCGGTCATCGCCCTGCGCATCGCCGCCGGGGCCATGGCGGTGCTCGCCCTCATGCCGGGCATGCCGAAGCTGCCCTTCTTCGTGCTCGCCGTCGTCCTGTTCTTCCTCGCCGGCAAGGCCGCCAAGGCCGACGCCGACGCCGTCGAGGTGCTGCCCGCCGAGGCCTCCTCCGACGACCCCGACGCCCCGACCGAGGTCATGCTGGAGCAGGTCCGCGTCGAGCCGCTCGAGCTGCTGCTCGCCCCCGACCTGCTCGACCTGCTCGACCCCGCCCGCGGCGGCTCGCTCATGGAGCGCGTGCGCGCCCTGCGCAAGCGCATCGCCGCCGACCTCGGCCTGGTCGTCCCCCCGGTCCGGACCCACGACAGCGCGGCCCTGCCCGCCTCGACCTACGTCGTCAAGCTGCACGGCGTCGAGGCGGCCC
>JAOPWW010000018.1 GCA_025965495.1 Frankiales bacterium | reverse complement strand
CGACTGCGGGACCTCCCGCTCCTAGCGCGTGCGCGTGCGGTGCAGCGGCGCGACCGGTGCGTGCCAGTCCCGCCACACCCCGAGCATGCGCAGCCCGAACACGACCACCGCGCCGCCGGCTGCCCACGGCCCGCGCGGCAGGACCTGCCCGTCGGCGGCCACCACGAGGGCGGCGCCGAGCAGGGCCGGGACGGCGTAGACCTCCCGGCGCAGCACGACCGGGACCTCGCCGACCAGGACGTCCCGGACGACGCCGCCCCCGATCCCGGTGAGGCAGCCGACCGTCACGGCCGCGGCCGCGCCCAGCCCGGCGTCCAGCGCCTTGGTGGTCCCGGCCGCCACGAACAGCCCGAGCCCGGCGGCGTCGAACAGCCGGACAGCCCCCGCGAGCCGCTCCACGAGCGGCGTCGCGAGGAAGGCGAGCAGGCCGGCCACCAGCGTCGTCACGAGCAGCGAGGTGCGCTGCAGGGCCACCGGAGGCGTCGCACCGAGCAGCACGTCGCGCAGCAGACCGCCGCCGAGGGCCGTGACCGCGCCGAGCACCAGCACGCCGAACACGTCGAGGCGCTTGCTGACGGCCAGGGTCGCGCCGGACAGGGCGAACACGAACACCCCGAGCAGGTCCAGGGCGCCGAGCAGGCTCAGCCCCACCCGAACTCCGCCCGGACTGCCGCCCCGTGCTCGTCCAGGGCGGGCGCCGGCGGCCGCACCAGCGGGTCCGGGTACCCGGAGGCCTTCACGGGGTTGCCCGGGACCGGCAGGCCGCCCGCCTCGACGACCATCCGCCGGGCCGCCGTCTGGGCGGAGCCGACGGCCTCGGTGACACTGCTGATCGGGCCGCACGGGACGCCGGCCGCCTCCAGGACCCCGAGCCAGTGCTGCGTGCCGCCGGTCCGCAGCGCGCCCTCGAGGGCCGCCTTGAGCGGTCCGCGGTGCTCGTGGCGGAGCGCGTTCGAGGCGAACCGGCCGTCCCCGAGCAGGGCCGGGAGCCCGAGGGCGGTCACGAGGGCGCCGAAGAGCAGGTCGTTGGCGGCGCAGACGGTGATGTCGCCGTCGGCGCACGAGAAGGTGTCGAACGGCGCGATGGACTGGTGGGCGTTGCCGATCCGCGGGGGCTCGACCCCGGTGGACAGGTAGCTCAGCGCCGCGCCCTCGAGCAGCGACACGGTGGCGTCGAACATCGCCAGGTCCAGGTGGGTGCCCCGCCCGGTGCGGGCGCGGCCGAGCAGCGCCGTCGTGATCGCGCCGAAGGCGTACAGGCCGGCCGACAGGTCGGCGACGGGTGCCCCGGGCTTGACCGGAGGTCCGTCCGGCTCCCCCGTGATGGCCAGCAGCCCGCTCATCCCCTGCACGACGGCGTCGTAGGCGGGGCGCTGCGACCAGGGGCCGGTGTGGCCGAAGCCGCTGATCGAGCAGTAGACGAGCGCGGGGTGGGCCGCCAGCAGGGCGGTCGGTCCCAGCCCGAGCCGCTCCATGACGCCGGGCCGGTAGTTCTCGACCACGACGTCGGCGCGGGCCACGAGCGCGCGGGCGACGCCGAGGTCGGCGTCGTCCTTGAGGTCCAGGGCGACCGACTCCTTCCCGCGGTTCACCCTCGCGAAGTACAGGCTGCGGCCGTCGGCGGCGAACGGGCCGTAGCCGCGGGAGTCGTCCCCGACCGCGGGCCGCTCGACCTTGACGACGCGGGCGCCGAGGTCGGCCAGCATCATCGTCGCGAACGGCCCGGCGAGGACCCTGCTGAAGTCGGCGACGAGCAGTCCGTCGAGAGGTCCCGCGCCCGGTGTGTCCACCCACCCAGTGTGAAGGTCTGGTTGCGATGTGCCGTCGCGGCGCGTTCCAGCGGGAACGGTCGGGGAACCTGTGGTGTTGTGATCGACGTGACCGGAACCGTGACTCCGCCCGCCCCCACCCTCACCGCTGCCGACCGCTGCGACCGCTGCGGCGCGCAGGCCTTCGTCCGTGTCCTCCTCGCCTCCGGCGACCTCCTGTTCTGCGCGCACCACGCGAAGGCCTACGAGGACAAGCTGAAGCCGGCGGCCGTCGACTGGGTCGACGAGACGTCGACCCTCACCTCCTAGCCCCACCGACGCCCGAGAGGCCGCCGTCCCCCGAGCCGGGGGGCGGCGGCCTCTCGCGTCCTGGGCCTACACCGCGCGGGCGGCGTACCGGCCCGCGCGGGCGTCCACGGCGAGCGGCAGGCCGTAGGCGCGCGACAGCAGCGGCCCGGTCAGCACCTCCGCGACCGGCCCGGACGCCAGCACGCGCCCGCGGGCGAGCAGCAGCGCGTGGGTGGTGCCGACGGGGACCTCCTCGACGTGGTGCGTGACGAGGACGCTCGGCGGACCGGCGGGGTCGTCGGCCAGCCGGGTCAGCAGCCGCAGCAGCGCCTCGCGGGCGCCGAGGTCCAGCCCGGCGGACGGCTCGTCGAGCAGCAGCAGCTCCGGGTCGGTCATGAGCGCCCGCGCGAGCAGCACGCGCTTGCGCTCCCCCTCGGACAGCGTCGACCAGCGCCGCGAGACGAAGGCGCGCAGGCCGACCCGCCCGAGCAGGTCGCTCGCGCGGGCGGCGTCCTGGGGCTCGGAGCCGGAGCCCCAGCGGCCGACGACGCCGTGCGCCGCGGTGACGACGACGTCCAGGGCGGTCTCGTGGGGGGGGACGCGGTCGGCGAGCGCGGCGCTGGAGAGCCCGACCCGGGTGCGCAGCTCGCCGAGGTCGGCCTCGCCGAAGCGCTCGTCGAGCAGGACCACCGTCCCGGACGTCGGGACCTGGGAGGCCGCGGCCACGGACAGCAGGGTCGTCTTGCCTGCGCCGTTCGGCCCGAGGACCACCCAGCGCTCGCCCTCGTGCACGGTCCAGTCGACCCCCGCGAGCAGCGTGGCCCCCTCGCGGACGACGCCGACGCCGGACATGCTCAAGACAGGGGCGGCCACGCCGCGCACGGTAGGGGCGCCCCGGCCCGGCGTCCGGCAGACTCGCCCGCATGACCTACCGCTGCTTCGACGTCGAGACCCTCGGCCCGGTGGCGCACGTGCGCCTGTCCCGTCCCGACGAGCTCAACACCATGGTCCGGGAGTTCTGGTCCGAGCTGCCCGAGCTGGTCACCGGGCTGTCCGACAGCGGGAGCGTCCGCGCCGTCGTCATCAGCAGCACCGGGAAGCACTTCTGCGCCGGGATGGACCTGTCGGTCTTCGGCGGGATGACCGCCGAGGGCGAGCCGGGCCGCGTCCGGGCGAGCGTGCGGAGCTCCAACAAGGTCCTGCAGTGGACCTTCACGGCGCTCGAGAAGGCGCGGATGCCGGTCATCGCCGCCGTCCAGGGCGGGGTCATCGGCGGCGCCGTCGACCTCGTGACGGCCTGCGACGTCCGGTACGCCGCCGCCGACGCCTTCTTCGTCGTGCAGGAGATCAACATCGGGATGACCGCCGACGTCGGGACGCTGCAGCGGCTCGGCACCGTCGTCAACGAGGGCTTCGCCCGGGAGATGGCCTACACCGGTCGCCGGGTCAGCGCGCAGCGGGCCTTCGAGGTCGGCCTGGTGCAGCAGGTCTTCCCCGACCACGACGCCGTCGTCGCCGGGGCGCTGGAGACGGCGCGGGAGATCGCGAGCAAGTCCCCGCTGGCGGTCTGGGGCACCAAGGTCGCGATGAACTACGCCCGCGACCACTCCGTGGACGACAGCCTCGAGCAGATCGCGACCTGGCAGTCCGGGATGTTCCAGCAGCCCGACATGGTCGAGGCGATGACCGCGCGGGTCGAGAAGCGCGAGCCGGTGTTCCCCGACCTGCTGCCCGAGCCCAAGGGGTTGTAGCGGTCGGGGGTCCGCCGCGGCTGCGGGGGTAGGCGGGGCGCATGGATCTCAGCGCCCTCGTCGACACCCTGGTCCCCGGCCCCGACGGCCGCCTGGACCGCGCCTCGCTCGCCTCGCAGGCCCTGGTGGCCCGGGCCGCCGACACGCCCGCCGGCCGCCCGGTCGCCCTCGCGCTGCACGGCAACGGCTGGCTGGGCCACCCCGCCCACCCGATCGCGGTGACCCTCCCGGTGGGCGCCTGGGCGACGTCGGCCTGGTACGACGTCCGCAGCCTCGTCTCCCCGGGCGCCGGGCACGAGCAGGCCGCCGACGCCGCCCTGCGCTTCGGCATCGCGACCTCGCTGGTGGCCGCCGCCACCGGCCTCGCCCAGTACCTCGACACCCGCGGGCAGGCCCGCCGCGAGACGACGGTGCACTCCGCCCTCAACACCGCCTCCCTGGCGCTCTACGTCGGGAGCTGGGCCGCCCGCCGCTCCGGACGGCGCAGCACCGGCCGCAGGCTCTCGGCGCTCGCGCTGAGCGTCACCGGCGCGAGCGGCTACCTGGGCGGCGACCTGTCCTACCGGCACGGCGTCGGCGTGCGTCCGCAGGCCCTCCGGTCCCGCGCGACGCCGGCCCACGCGACCTCCTCCGCCGTCCTGCAGACCGCGGACGCCGTGCACCGGTAGGAGCCGGTCCGGCCGTACCCGTCCGGCTTGCGGCTCGTTGCACCCGGTGTCCGCATCGTCCCGGCGCCTGCCCAGGGCCCGCATGCTGCCCCTCTCGGGGGGTAACAGGGGGTCACGGCGCCGTCGCTCCTCGACGGCCTAATCTCCTGCGGGAGACGCACCGCTCGTCGCAACGGAAGGCCACGCATGAGCTCCCCCACCCCCCGCCGGGCACGCGCCGCGGCAGTCGTCACCGCCGCCACCCTCGTGGCCGGGGGGTCCCTGGCCGCTGCTCCCGCCGCGTTCGCCGCGGACCCCGTGCAGTACACGGCCACCACCGGGACCGGCGTGGTCGACCTCGTCCTCACCCTCCCGGCGGCCCTGCCGGCCGTGCCCGGCCTGCCGAACCCGATCGAGCTCACGCTGCTCGGCACCCAGGGCCAGGCCGTCGGCAAGACCACCGGCGCCGACACCTCCCGCGCGAGCTCCTTCCTGGCCGGCGGCAACCTCGTGACCGACAGCCCGCTGAGCGCGCTGCTCGCGCCGCTGTCGCGCACCGTCACGGCGACCCTGGCCTCGCCCAGCCCCGCCAGCGGCGCCGCGATCGCCGTGCCCGACAACCCCCTCGGCCTCGGGCTGGACGTCGGCGACCAGACGGCCGCCGTCACGAAGCTCACGGGCGCCAACAAGGCCACGAGCCAGGTGGCGCAGGCCGACCTCGGCTCGCTCGGCAGCCTGGGCCTCGGCGCGCTGCTCGACCCGCTGTTCGGCGGGCTGAACACCGCCGTCAGCACCCTGGTCACCCAGGCCGCGCCCCTGACGTCGGGCCTGTCGGCGATCCCGGCCCTGCCGTCGATCCCGGTGCCCAACCCGCTGGCGCCCGTCCTCGGCGGTCCGGCGACCATCCCGACGCCCACGGTCGGCGGCTCCACCGTCGCGGCCACGGTCAACGAGCTGCCGGCGCGCATCGCGGCCCTCGAGAAGCAGCTGCGCGACGGCGCCGTCGTCCACCTCAACGCCCTCGACACCTCCGAGAGCGTCGTCCCGACCGCCACCCAGGTCGTCGCCAGCGGTCGCGCGAAGCTCGCCTCCGCCGACCTGTTCGGCGGGCTCGTCACCGTCGACGCCACCGAGGCCGTCGCCACCGCGAAGGCCGCGAGCACCAAGAGCGCTGCGTCCAGCGACGCCTCGGCCACCCTGGTGCAGGTGCACGTCGCCGACAGCTTCGGCGAGCTGCTCAACGCCGTGGCCTCCGACAAGGGGATCACGGCCGGCCTGCTCGGCGGCAGCCTGGGCATGGCGCTGGACCCGACGGTCCGCCCGACGGTCGCCGCGGTGGACGGCGCCCTCAACACCGTCCTCGCGCAGCTGACCGGCCTGCTGCAGAGCCTCGGCGGGGGTGCCCAGCTGATCCAGCAGGGCACCGTCACCAAGACCGTGTCCGCCGACGGCCGCAAGGCCGAGGCCCACGCGTCGCCCGCCCTGGTCTCGGTCGGCCTGCCGGTCGCGCCGAACCTGGTCCGCCTCGCCATCGGCAAGGCCGACGCCGTGGCCGCGGTGACCCCTGCCGCCGTCACGGCACCGCCCGCCGAGCCGGCCCCCCAGAGCCTGCCCCGCACCGGTGGTGACACCGGCGCCGGCCTGGTCGCCCTGCTGCTCGCCGGAGGCGGTCTGGTGCTGTACCGCCGCCGCCGCACCGCCTAGTCCCTCCCGCGCGTCCCGCAGCCCGGTCCCTGTCCCAGGGGCCGGGCTGCGGCGCGTCCCGGGGTCGCCCCCGGCCGCCTGCTCCGACCTACCGCCGGGTCCCGACGGGACGGCTGTGCCGGAACGTCACGCTCATGCGGGCGCCGCTGGCCCGCCGGTCCCGCGGGACGGTGTGGACCCACTCGTGCTGGGTGCGCCCGCCCATGACCACGAGGTCGCCCTCGCCCGGGGTGTAGCCCCGCACCACCGGCCCGCCCTCGACCCGGCGCAGCAGGAACTGCCGCCGGGCGCCCAGGCTGACGGTGAACACCAGGGGCAGGTCGAGGACCTTGCGGACCGTGTCGCCGTGCCAGGCGACGGCGTCGTTGCCGTCGCGGTAGAGGTTCACCAGGCAGGAGTCGATCGCGACGTCGTAGCGGGACGACAGGGTCGCGCGCAGCAGCTCCAGCGACGGCGGCAGGTCGGCGACGTCGCCGTAGACCGCGACGAGCCGCGGCTCGAGGACCTCGTCCTCCCACATCCTGCGGGTCCGCTGGGCCCAGGGGGCGGTCTGCTGCAGCTCGTCGAACAGGGCGGCGTGGTCCGGCAGCCAGCCCTCGACGACGTCGATCCAGGACCGGTCGTCGAGCGGCTCGTGCCGCAGCCCCTCGAACGACAGCGGCTCCCTGCCCGGGTCGCTCCCGAACAGCGAGTCCTGCCAGGCGAGGGGCTCCACGCGTCCTAGCTGCGGCCGTGCAGGAAGCGCACCGTGCGGCCCAGGAGGGCGTCGACGCGCTTGCTGCGGTCGAACGACAGCAGCGGCACCGGCAGGGCGTACTTCTGGCGGGTGATCGACTTGGCGCGGGTGAACTCCTTGAGCCCGTCCTCGCCGTGGATGCGGCCGAAGCCCGAGTCGCCCTTGCCGCCGAACGGCAGGCTCGGGATCCCGGCGAAGGCGATGACCTGGTTGATGCTCGTCATGCCGCTGTCGAGGCGCTTCGCGATGTCCATGCCGTGGTCCTTGGAGAAGACCGCGCCGGCCAGGCCGTAGGTGGTGTCGTTGGACAGGCGCACCGCCTCGTCGGCGTCCCGGACCCTCGTGACCGTCAGGGTCGGACCGAAGGTCTCCTCCCGGACCGCCAGGCTGTCCTCGGGGACGTCCACGAGCACGGTCGGCTGCACGACGTTGCCCTCGATGGTCCCGCCGGTGAGGGCCCGGCCGCCCTTGCTGAGCGCGTCCGCGATGTGGCGGCGGATGACGTCGACCTGACCCGGCATGGTGATCGGCCCGTAGGACTCGCCCGCCGTGACCTTGCGCGCCTTCTCGGTGAGCTTCTGCACGAAGCTGTCGTAGACCTTCTCGTGCACGTAGACCCGCTCGATGCCGATGCAGGTCTGGCCGGCGTTGCTCATGCCGCCCCAGAGCGCGCCGGTGGCGGCGGCCTCGACGTCCGCGTCCTCGTCGACGATCATCGCGTCCTTGCCGCCGAGCTCCATGAGGACCGGCGTGAGGGTCTCGGCGCAGGCTGCCATGACCTTGCGGCCGGTGGGGGCGCTGCCGGTGAAGGCGATCTTGTCGACGCCGGCCCGGCACAGGGCCGCCCCCGTGTCACCGAGGCCGGTGAGCAGCTGCATCACGGGCTGCTCGGGGACGACCTCGGCGAAGGCGTCGACCAGCCACTTCCCGATCGCCGGGGTGTGCTCGGACGGCTTGAACACGACGGCGTTGCCGGCGGCGAGCGCGTAGGCGATCGAGCCCATCGGGGTGAACACCGGGTAGTTCCACGGGCCGATGACGCCGACGACGCCGAGGGGCTGGTACTCCAGCCACGCCTCCTGGTTCGCCATCATCAGGCCGCTCGGCACCTTGCGGGGCCCGAGGGTCTTGGGAGCGTTCTTGGCCGACCACGCGATGTGGTCGACGGCGAGGGTGATCTCGAGCTGGGCGTCGGCCAGGGGCTTGCCGTTCTCGCGGTGCACGAGCGCCGCGAGCTCCGGCGTCCGGCGGGCGAGCAGGCCCTTCCAGCGGTCGAGGCGGACCCGGCGTCCCTCCCAGCCGAGGTCGCGCCACCACGTCGCCGCGGCCCGGGCCCGCGCGACGGCGGCCCGCACGTCGTCCTCGGTCTGCTTCGGGAAGGTCGCGACGACCTTGCCGGTCGCGGGCTCGACGGACTCGAAGACGGGGGCGTCGGCGAGGGTCTCGGGGGCGGTCGTCACGTCGGCTCTCCGTCAGGCAGGGGGCGGTGCGGGGCATCTGCGGGGGTGCCTCCCGAGGGTAGGCCGCCCCGAGGGGCGCGGAAGCCGCAGACCGGTCAGACTGTTGTTCGAAGTGCGCCCCCTGGACCCCGGGGTCAGCGCCCCGAGGCCCTTGGAGGGCGCTGCGTGAGCACTGCTTCGTCTCGAGCGCACCAGCCCGACGTCGTCACCGTGACCACCGCTCGCCGCAGCCACAGCGAGGACATCGACCTGCGCGAGCGGCGCTACGTCGCGATGCAGATGCTCCGCGTCGTGTGCGTGGTCCTCGGGGTGGTCGTGCCGGCCGCCGTGTGGGTCCGGCTGCTGCTGTTCTCGGGGGCCGTCTTCCTGCCCTGGTTCGGCGTCGTGATGGCCAACGCCGGGCCGACCGTGGAGAAGCAGCGCCCGACCGCGGTCGTGGCCCACGGCTCGCTGGAGGAGCGCGTCGAGCGCATCGCGATCGAGCCCGGACGGGTCGTCGACGCGGAGCAGTAGCCGGTCGTCGCCGGGACCCCGGGTGCGAGACTGGCCCGTGTGAGAGTCCCCGGCCCCTACGACGTCGCCGCCGCGGTCCGCGACCTCGCCGCCGCCGCGGGCGGCCTGGCCTCCGCGGTCGGCGCGCTCGTCGCCGTCGTCCCGCGTGCCGACGACGCCGTGACCCGCCTGCTCGCGGTCGCCGACGCCGCCCGCACCGCGATCGAGGGCGTGACCGCGACCCTGGCCCGGGTGGACACGGTCCTCGACGGCGTCGAGGGTGCGGTGGCCGACGTCGTTCCCCGGGTGCACGCGCTGCTGGACGACCTCGGCGGCACGGCGGGCGGGGCGGCCGAGCTCGTCGTCGGGCTGGAGACGACCGCACGCACCGCCGACGGCCTGCTGACCGGCCTCGGACGCACCGCCACCACCGCCGACCGGGTCCTCGGCCGCCTCGGCGCGACTGCCACCACCGCTGACTCCCTGCTGGGCGGGCTGGGCGAGACCGCGGCCACCGCGGACGACCTGCTCGGCGGGCTCGGCGCGACAGCCACCGCGGCCGACCAGCTCGTCGCCGGGCTCGGCGAGACCGTCAGCGCCGGCGACGACGCCATCGCCCGGGTCGGCACCCTCACCGACACCGCCACGCGCACGATCCGCAAGGTCGACCGGGCCACCGGCAAGGCCGAGGTCGCCCTGGGCCCGGTCGAGCGCCTCGAGCCGGTGCTGTCGGCCGCAGCAGCGACGCTGGACCCCGACCGGGTGCGGGAACTGGCCGGACTGCTCGAGCGGCTGCCCGGCCTGGTCGGCCAGCTGGAGGTCGTCGGGCCGGACGTGCGCGCCCTGCTGGACCGCGTCGACGACCTGCACCACCTGGCCGTCGGGCTGCCCGGCACCCGTCGCCTGCTGCGCCGGGCCGTCCCGGAGCCCTAGCTGCGCAGGTAGCTGGCGCCGTTCACGTCGAGCACGGCGCCGGTCGACCAGAACGCCCCGGGACCCGCCAGGAACAGGACCGCCGCCGCGACCTCCTCGGGCTGCCCGACCCGGCCCGCCGGGCTCTGCGCCCGCACGGCGTCGCCGTCGGGGCCGTCCAGGACGGCCGTGGCCATGTCGGTCTCGACGAAGCCGGGCAGGACCGACCCCACCGCCACCCCGTCCTGCGCGTAGGCCAGCGCCAGGGACTGCCCCATCGCCGTCAGCCCGGCCTTGGCCGCGCCGTACGCGACGGCCCGCGGCTCCCCCCGGGACGCGCCCCGGGAGCCGACGTTGACGATGCGCCCGCGACCGCTGGCGACGAGGGCGGGCAGCGCGCAGTGGCTGGCCCACGCTGCGCCGAGCAGGTCGACCTCCACGGTCCGCCGCCAGTGCTCCTGCCACTGCTCGTACGTCGCCGTCCGGGGGTCGAGCTGGTCGAACACGCCCGCGTTGTTGACCAGGACGTCGAGCCCGCCGAGCGCCTCGACGGCCTCCGCCACGAGCGCCTGCACGGCGTCGGGGTCGGCGACGTCGCCCTGGACCGCGACGTGCGGACCGCCGGGCAGCGCGGCGAGCTCGGCCGGTCCGCTGCGGCCGCTGCTGTGCACCGCGACCCGGGCGCCCTGCTCCGCGAACGCCCGGCAGACCGCCGCGCCGATGCCGCGCGACCCGCCGGTGACCAGCACCCGGTACCCCTGGAAGTCCACGGCGCCAGGCTGCCATGGCACGGTCGGGGCGTGAGAGCCGTCGTCGCCCGGGTGTCGTCCGCGAGCGTCACGGTCGACGACGCCGTCGTCGGGGAGATCGGGGCGGGCCTGCTCGTGCTGCTCGGGATCACCCACGACGACGACCCCGCGGCGGCGGCCACGATGGCCCGCAGGCTGCACGAGCTGCGGGTCCTGCCCGGTGAGGCGTCCTGCGCCGGCACCGGCGCGCCCCTGCTGGTCGTCAGCCAGTTCACGCTCTACGGCGACACGCGGCGCGGACGGCGGCCGTCCTGGAGCGCCGCCGCGCCCGGCGACGTCGCGGAGCCCCTCGTCGACGCCGTCGTCGCGAAGCTGCGGGCCCGGGGGGCGACGGTCGCGACAGGCGTGTTCGGCGCCGCCATGCAGGTGGCCTCCGTGAACGACGGGCCGTTCACCGTGCTGGTCGAGGTCTAGGCCTTCTTCGCCGCCGCCTTGACGCTCTGCTTGTACGCGCGCACCTCGAGCAGCGTCT
>JAOPWW010000058.1 GCA_025965495.1 Frankiales bacterium | reverse complement strand
GGGCGCTCCTCGGTGCGCGCCCACGTCACCGGGTCGAGCACCGCCCGCCACAGCGGCTCGGCGTCGTCGTCGCGCAACGGACGGAGCACGACGCGGGTCCCGGTGAGCACGTGGACCCAGACGGGATCGAACCGCCGACCTTCGCCTTGTAAGGGCGCTGCTCTACCAGCTGAGCCATGGGTCCGTCAGGACCCGAGGCTAGGCCCTACAGCCCGGCGAGGACCCGCCGGTACTCGTCGGGGTCGCGGGCGTCGGGGATGGCGTTGACCGTCTTGTAGACGACCTTGCCCTCCTTGTCGACGATGAACGTCCCGCGCAGCGCCAGGCCGATCTCCTCCTGGAACACGCCGTACTGGCGGGCCACCTCGCCGTGCGGCCAGAAGTCCGCCAGCAGCGGGAAGGTGTAGCCCTGCTCCTCGGCCCACTTCTTGTGCACGGCCGTGCTGTCGCAGCTGATCGCGAGGGTCTGGACGTCGTCGCCGCTGAAGTCCGCGATGCTGTCGCGGATCGCGCAGAGCTCGCCCTGGCAGACGCCCGTGAAGGCGAGCGGGTAGAAGACCAGGACCACGTTCTTGCTGCCGCGGAAGTCCGACAGCCGGACCGGGGCACGGTCGGCGTCGGGCAGCTCGAAGTCCGGGGCGGTGTCGCCGACGTCGACCATGAGGGGTGCTCCTAGCGGGTCAGGGGGAGGATGCGGGGATGCTAGCCACCGGCCCGCGCGGCCTCGCCGACTCCGACCCCGTCGCGCTCGGCGAGCAGGTGCTCGCGGGGTGGGACGCCTTCCTGGACGTCGTGACCGCGCCGACCACCGACCTGTCCCGGCCGAGCCGCCTGCCGGGCTGGACCGGCCGGGACGTCTGCGTCCACCTCGGCGCCCACGACGGCACCTCGCCGATGGCCGGCATCCTCGCGAGCGCCCGCGCCGGCGACCTCGCCGACCTCGGCTCTCCGGACGCCGGCAACGAGGCAAAGGTCCGCGCCCACCGGGGCCTGTCCGACGACGAGGTCGTCGCGGGCGTCGTCCGGGCCCGGGACGCGGTCGAGGACTTCCTCGAGGGCCCCGACCTCGAGCGGCACGGCCGCACCCCCGTCGGCTCGACCGTGGGGCCGCTGCCGGTCCTGTCCCTGGTCCACGCCGCCACCTACGAGCTCGCCGTCCACGGGATGGACCTCGCGCCGTGCGGCGCGCCGCCGCCGTCGTCGCTGCTGGTGGACCGGGGCCTGGCCTCTCTGGTCGACGTCACCGGTGCGCTCGCGAGCAAGGCCGGGGTGCACTTCGTGCTGACGGCCTCGACCCCCGGCAGCGGCTGGCGCTTCACCTCGACCGAGGACGGCTGGGCGACCGAGCCGACCCCCGGCGGGGCGTTCACCGGGGTCGGGGTCAGGGGGACGGCCGCCGAGCTGCTCGACGCCTCGGCCGGCCGGGTGTCGGTCCCCGGGCTGCTGATGAGCCGCCGGATGGTCGTGCAGGAGCTCCCGCAGTGGATGCGCCTCGCGCCGCTGGTCGCCGAGGTCCCGGGCCTGCCGGGGGGCGCCGCCCTGCGGGGGGCGATCAGCGGTCTCGGGAAGGTCGGCGGCCTCCTGGGACGGCTCAGGCGCTAGGGGTCGGCTCGACGACGAGGGCCACCTGCCGGCCGGCCGAGCGGGTCAGCACCACCGTCACCTCGCGCGACCCGGTCAGCTTGAGCTGCCTGCGCAGGACCTCCGGCTCGACCGCCGTCCCGCGCTTCTTGACGACCAGCGGTCCGGCGTCGTGGGCCCGCAGCCGCTCCTTGAGCCCCTTGAGCGAGAACGGCAGGACCTCCAGCACCCGGTACCAGCGGCCCCAGGGCACCGCGACGGGCGCGTCGGCGGCGACGTAGGCGATCGTCGCGTCGAGCAGCCAGCCGTCGACGTCGCGGGCGACCTGCGCGACCAGGTGCGCCCGGACGACGGCGCCGTCGGGCTCCATCAGCCACGCCCCCGGCGGGGCGACGCGCGGGACAGGGGCGTCGTCGTCGACCAGGACGTGCGGACCGGGCAGCAGGGTCGCCGTGCGGCGGGCGCCCCGGCGGGCGGCCCCGCCCCACAGGACCGCCTCCTTGACGTCCCCGCGCAGCGACACCACCTCGACCTCCAGCGACGCCGGCAGCGCCTCGTGGTCGATCCCGGGCGCCACCTTCACCCCGAGCGACCGCACCGGCAGGCCGAGCAGGAGGTCCAGCGGCGGGCTGTACGCCCGGGGGTCGAACGTGCGACGGCCGCCGCTGCGGCGGGCCGGGTCGGCGAAGACGTCCGCGTGCAGGGGCACGGTCAGCGTCCGGACGTCGGCCCGGACCAGCGACACCCGCCGCCCCAGCACCCGGGCGTTCTCCTGCGCCAGCAGCAGCCGCGCCTCGTCGAGGTCGACGCCGGTGCTGCCCGCCGGCAGCGTCAGCAGGTCCCCGCCGACCGAGCAGCCCAGGTCGAGCACCGGGCGGTCGAACCGGTCCGCGCGGCTCGACGCGACCTCGTGCGAGGAGGCCTGCTCCAGCGCCTCCGGAGTCCACCACAGCACGTCCCCGCGGGGGTGCTTGGCCCGCGCCCGGACCCGCAGCAGGGCCTGCTCGAGCGCGAGCGGCCCGACGTCGCCCAGCGGGCGGACCGCCTCGGCCGCCCGGATCCGCGCCGCCGGCGACAGGTCCAGCGACGACGCGAGGGCGACCGCCTCGCGCCCCCGGTCGGACAGGAGCAGGCGCGCCTGCTCCGGCGTCACAGCGGGAGCGTCAGCCCTCTCGCCCGGTCAACGTCGCTTGCCCCGCGCCGCCTTCGGGGCGACCAGGCGCGTGCCGGACCACTCGGGCGCCGCGCTCGTGCTGCGCGTGCTCGACAGGCCGGCGGTGGGGGCGGCGTCGCCGATGTCACTGGGCTCGACGTGCCCGTCGCGGCCCGCCTTCGGCGTCAGCAGCCACACCACGCCGTTGTCGGCCAGGTTGGTCAGGGCGTCGACGAGGGCGTCGACGAGGTCGCCGTCGTCCTCGCGCCACCACAGCAGCACCATGTCGGCGACCTCGTCGGAGTCGTCCCCGACGATGACGTCGTTCTCGGTGCGGGCGTGGACGTCGTCGAGCACCGCCTGGTCGGCCGGCGGATCACCCTCTGCGCCGAGCACCTGCACGACCGTGCCGGGCTCGATCCCGAGCTTCTCGGCCAGGCCACGCTGTGCCGCGTGGTCCGCGGACGTGCTCACGAAAGGGTCCTCCTGGTGCCGGGGGCGTGCGCTGTCGGGCGACAGTCCACCGGACGACCCTCCCCTGCGCAAGTGGCCGGGCCGCGTGGCGGGGGAGGATGTGCCCATGACCCCGTCCGGTTCTGCCCCCCACGAGCCCGGTGCGCACGACCACCCCGGGCACGGCGACGACCACGCCGGCCACGCTCCGCACGACCCGCCGCCCGCCTCCGGGCACGCCGGGCACGAGCACGGCACCGACGACCACGGGCACGCCGCCCACGGGGCCGGGGCCCACGACGACGCACACGGGGACGGCGACCACGGCGACCACGGGCACGACCACGGGGGGCACGACCACCCGACCGGCCTGCTGGGCCGGCTCAAGGAGCTCGTCGCCCCCCACAGCCACGACGCGGCCGACAGCGTCGACAGCGCGCTCGAGTCCTCCGAGAAGGGCATCCGCGCGCTGAAGCTGTCCCTGGTGGTCCTCGGGGCGACCGCCCTGCTGCAGGGCCTCGTCGTCCTGCTCACCGGCTCCGTGGCGCTGCTCGGCGACACCCTGCACAACCTGAGCGACGCCCTGACCGCCGTCCCGCTCGCCATCGCCTTCACCCTCGGACGCCGGCCCCCGACCCGCCGCTACACCTACGGGTACGGGCGGGCGGAGGACCTGGCCGGCGTCGTCGTCGTCGTGTTCATCCTGGCGTCGTCGGTCGTCGCGGCCTACGAGGCGGTCCGGCGGCTGGTGCACCCCAGTGGCGTGACCCACCTGGGCGCGGTCGCCGTCGCGGGCCTGGTCGGCTTCGTCGGCAACGAGCTGGTCGCCCGCTACCGGATCCGGGTCGGCACCGAGATCGGGTCCGCCGCCCTGGTCGCGGACGGGCTGCACGCCCGCACCGACGGCTACACCTCGCTCGCCGTCGTCGTCGGCGCGATCGGGGTGGCCCTCGGGTTCGACCGGGCCGACCCGGTCGTCGGGCTGCTCATCAGCGTGGCGATCCTGTTCGTCCTCAAGGACGCGGCGCGCACCGTCTACCGGCGGCTGATGGACGCCGTCGACGAGCCGCTGCTGGCCCACGTCGAGCAGGTCCTGCGCGACACCCCGGGCGTGCTCGGCCTCGGCGACGTCCGGGCGCGCTGGATCGGCCACGACCTGCGGGCCGAGTGCGAGGTCGTCGTCGGCGGGGCGCTGTCGCTCGTGGAGGGCCACCGGATCGCCGAGGAGGCGATGCACCGGCTCGTGCACCAGGTGCCGCGGCTGACGAGCGCCCTGGTCCACGCCGACCCCGACGGCGAGCACACCCACGAGGTCACGGCGCACCACCTGCGCCGGTAGCTCAGCCCCGCAGGAACGACAGCCGCACCTGCCGGTCCGGGTTGTCGACGTTGAGGTCGACGAGGGCGACCGACTGCCACGTCCCGAGCGCGAGGCGGCCGTCCAGCACGGGCAGGGTCGCGTACGGCGGCACGAGCGCCGGCAGCACGTGCGCGCGGCCGTGCCCGGGAGAGCCGTGGCGGTGCCGCCAGCGGTCGTCAGCGGGCAGCAGGTCGCCGAGGGCGGCGAGCAGGTCGTCGTCGGAGCCGGCACCCAGCTCGAGGACCGCCACCCCGGCCGTCGCGTGGGGGACGAAGACGTGCAGCAGCCCGTCCCCGCGACCGCGGACGAACTCCGCGCACGCACCGGTGAGGTCGTGCACGACCTCCCGGCTGCCGGTCCGGACGTCGAGCAGCGTGGTGTCCATGTGTCCGGCGTACCCGGTTACCCCGCGGTAGGGGTGAGGATGGGCCCAGACCCCCGGCGACCCCGGGCGGCAGGGCGACCCCCAGCACGAGGAGCAGCGTGACCGAGACCAGCACCGAGCGCTTCAGCGTCATCAGCGACGGGCTGCCCAGCCAGCTGCCCGACGTCGACCCCAGCGAGACCGCGGAGTGGCTCGAGTCCTTCGACGCCCTGGTGGAGAGCAGCGGCCGGGGACGCGCCCGCTACCTGATGCTCAAGCTGCTCGAGCGGGCCCGCGAGAAGCAGGTCGGCGTCCCCGCACTGCGCAGCACCGACTACATCAACACCATCCCGCCGGAGCGCGAGCCGTGGTTCCCCGGCGACGAGCACGTCGAGCGCCGGGTGCGCGCCTACGTCCGCTGGAACGCCGCGATCCAGGTCAGCCGGGCCAACCGCCCGGAGATCGGCGTCGGCGGGCACATCGCCACCTACGCGAGCGCCGCGTCGCTGTACGAGGTCGGCTTCAACCACTTCTTCCGCGGCAAGGACCACCCCGGCGGCGGCGACCAGGTGTTCTTCCAGGGCCACGCGAGCCCCGGCATCTACGCCCGGGCCTACCTCGAGGGCCGGCTGACGATGGAGCAGCTCGACGCCTTCCGCCAGGAAAGCAGCCCCCACGGCCTGCCCAGCTACCCCCACCCGCGCGCCATGCCGGACTTCTGGGAGTTCCCGACCGTCTCGATGGGCCTGGGCCCGCTGCACGCCATCTACCAGGCGCGCTTCAACCGCTACCTGACCCACCGCGGGATCAAGGACACCTCCGACCAGCACGTGTGGTGCTTCCTCGGCGACGGCGAGATGGACGAGCCGGAGTCGCTCGGCGCCATCGGCGTCGCGGCCCGCGAGGAGCTCGACAACCTGACCTTCGTCGTCAACTGCAACCTGCAGCGGCTCGACGGCCCGGTCCGCGGCAACGGCAAGATCATCCAGGAGCTCGAG
>JAOPWW010000419.1 GCA_025965495.1 Frankiales bacterium | reverse complement strand
GGCTGCGCCGCGAGGACCGCCTGCTTGACGGTCTTCTTGATCGTGTCGGTCACCTGGGCCATGTACCAGTCCGGCACGAAGCCCCAGCCGCCGATGAAGTCGGGGGCGGCGTGCGAGTGGGTCGCGTGCAGGACGTAGCTCGCGGGGGTGAACCCGACCGCCTTCAGCTCGGGGTCGGCCGCGAGGGCCGCGCTGATCTGCTTGGCGCCGCAGTCCGTGCACTTGCTCTTGTAGTCCCACAGCCAGCCCTCGGCGTCGAGGACCGACAGGACCAGGACCTTCCCGCCCTGGCGGAGCGCGACGCTGCGGACGTTGAGCCCGCCCTCGCTGGTCGTGTCGAAGTCCTTCACCGGGTTCATCGGGCCGATGCCGAAGCCGCCCTGGTAGATGCAGTCCGGGTTCTCCGGCCAGGGCGAGCCCGTGCTCGCGACGCCGTCGAGGGCGTTCAGCGCGTTCGTCGGGACGTCGGCGAGGAAGTCCGCCGACAGGGTCCGGCACTTCGTCAGGTCGCGCTCCCACCGGGCCCCCGGGAAGCGGGCCTGCATGTCCTGGGGCCGCGGGTAGATCGAGTTCTTCGCGGCGCCGACGAGCACGCCCCCGACGTCGCCGTCGTCGTCGGCGGCCGCCGCCGCGGGCGGCGCGGGGGTGGCCAGGGCCGCCGTCGTGACGTCCGTGGCGAGCCGGGTGGCGGACGGCGCGGACGGCAGTGACGGCGCGTCGACGCCGGGGACGGGGCCGAGCCCGACGCCGGCCCAGGCCGCCGAGACCGTGAGGGCGCCGGTGAGGCCGGCGAGCAGCGTGCGGCGGACGAGAGCGTGCACCAGGACCTCCGGGGACGAGTTGCCCTGGTGTTTCGACGCCGCCCGCGGGACTCCTGCCTCGCGGTCCTCGGGCGGACGGCAACGCGGTGGACGGCGCTGTCAGGCTGGGGCGTGACCCTCTCCCCGGCGGCGGTGCTGCACGCCGCGCGCGACGTCCTGCTCGCCCCGGACGCCGTCACCGACGGCTGGCGCGGGGTCGCCGTCGACGTCGAGGGCGACGACGTCGTCGTGCGCTTCCGCTGGCGGGAGCTGCCGTACGCCCTGCAGGCCAGGTTCGGCCCGGACGACCTCGCCGAGGGCGCGTGGACCGGCACCCCGCTCCTCACGCCGCACGAGTGGGCGTACGAGGTGTCGGGCTTCCTCATGGAGGAGCTCGACACCGGCGGCGTCGCCTGGGCCGCGCGGCGCCAGCGGGGGGAGGAGGTCGAGCTGCTGCTCGACGCCCCACGGGTCGGTGCCCTCGCCCCCGACCGCAAGCCGGCCTACTTCGTGTCGACCTGGCCGCTCGGGGCCGTCGGGTTCGCCGCCGGCAAGGGGTTCGACGTCGCACCGGTCCGGCACGCGGTCGAGCAGGACCGGCTCGTCAGCTGGTGGTCGGCGTACGTCGACAACGACCGGGGCGAGCCCTACGTCGCGCAGCTCGTCGTCGTCCGCGACGACGACGTGACCGCGCGCCTGGAGCACCTCGAGGTGCGGCCGGACCTGCCCGGGCCGGTGCCCGACAGCGTCCTGGCCGAGATGGCGTACCTGGCCGCGTTCGACGCGGCCTGCCGGGGGATGCGCCGCGTCGTCACCGACCTCGACCACCCCGCCCTGCGCCACGTCGGCGGGCTGCGGGACGTCGACGGCGTCCTCGCGTGGACGGCGGACGGGCCGCTGCTGAGCCCGCCGGACCTCGAGCCCGCTACGGTGCCCCGCGGGTGGGACGGTGACGTCGGCCTCGCGCAGAGCGAGCTGTCCGACGACCTCGAGCAGGTCGTCGCGGACGGGGAGCGGCACCCGGAGGCCTACGGCGGCGTCCGCTTCGACGGTCCCCGGCTCCTCGTGGCGTACACCGACCCGGACGCGCACCGCGACCGCGTCCGTGCGCTCGTGCAGCACCCCGACGCCGTCGACGTCGTGCGCGCGCCCCGCACGCAGCAGGAGCTCCGGCAGGTCCGCGACGCCGTCGAGCGCGTGCTCGAGCAGCACCCGCACAGCTGGTCGGGCCTCGGCAACGCCGGGGACCACCTCGTGCTGGACCTGCGGGCCAGTGGCCTCGACGTCGCGGAGCAGCTCTGGCGCGAGCACGGGGACGCCGTCGCGATCACCGTCGGCGGGCACGACTACCCCCTCGACGTCGAGGCCGTCGCCGCGCAGCGCCGCTACCCGGGACCGGAGCAGACCGAGCCGTGGCCCGAGGGCCTGGTCGCCGAGGTCGTGCTCGCCCGGCCCGCGACGCCGGTGGGCGACGTCGTCCGCGGGCGGCTGCTCCTGCGGGCGACCGGGACCCGCGTGGCGTTCGACAGCGACCAGCCGCTGTACGGCGAGCTCCTCGACGACGACGGGCGCCGCGTGAACACCGTCGCCGGCTTCCGCATCGGGACCGGCCGGGACTGGGACCTGCGGCCCGGCGAGCAGCGCGACGTCGAGTTCTCCGCCGAGACCGACAGCGCCCGGCTCGCCGACGGGCCGTTCGTCGCTCCCGGGACGTGGCAGCTCGTCCTGCCGGTCCCGGTGCACCGGCACACGCCCAACGGGCTCACGACGACGCACCTGGTGGCGGGTCCGTTCCCGGTGGTGCTGAGCGCGGGCTCGGGCTGAGACCACCGCTCGGGGGTGGGGGTCCTCGCGCCTGGCTCCGCAGCTGAAGGTCACTGGCTGTGGCGAGTTCGGTCGGAGGCAGCGCCACGGGTCGCCCTCGAGGTCGGCGCGCGGCCGCACCTGGTCCGCCTGCCTGAGCACGAGCACGCCGCTGGGGTCTCGTGCCAGCGACCGGCCCGGGCACCGTCGTCGCGGCGACGGCCTGGACCGCCCTCGACGCCGCCTTCTCCTGGTACGCCGCCCGCGCGGGGAACTACGGGCAGCGCTCAGAACGGTGGTGGTGGTCCTGCTGCGGCGTAGCCGTCGGGGGTGAGCCACCTGCCGTCGCGGTGTTGCAGGGTCCGGTGGCCTTCGTGGAGCTGGTGGTGGTGGAGGTGGCAGACGAGGGCGTAGTTGGCCAGGTCGGAGGGTCCGCCGAGGGTCCAGTGCTGGACGTGGTGGGCTTGGCTCTGGCTGGGGCGTCGTCGGC
>JAOPWW010000409.1 GCA_025965495.1 Frankiales bacterium | reverse complement strand
AACAAGCTGATCCGCCCGTCGGCGAAGTACGTCGGCCCCGGCCCGCGCCCGGTGTCCGAGGTCGAGAGCGGCTCGCTCCCCGCCGGCAACCAGGTCTGACGTGACGATCGAGCTGCCCGCGGCCCTGCTGCCTGCTGACGGGCGGTTCGGGGCGGGGCCGAGCAAGGTGCGCGAGGCGCAGCTCGACGCCCTGCTCGCCACCGGCCGCACCTACCTCGGCACGTCGCACCGGCAGAGGCCGGTCCGGGACGTCGTCGGGCGGCTGCGGTCCGGGCTGGCCGAGCTGTTCTCGCTGCCCGAGGGCTACGAGGTCGTGCTGGGCAACGGCGGCGCCACCGAGTTCTGGGACATCGCCACGTTCGGGCTGATCCGGCGCAAGAGCCAGCACCTGACCTTCGGCGAGTTCTCGAGCAAGTTCGCCCAGGCCGCCGACGCCGCCCCGTTCCTCGACGAGCCGTCGGTCATCAAGACCGCCCCAGGGACGCATCCCAAGCCGGTCGCCGAGCCCGGCGTCGACCTGTACGCGCTCACCCACAACGAGACCTCGACCGGCGTCATGATGCCGATCGCCCGGCCCGTGGGTGACGTCGACGAGGGCGCGCTCGTCGCCGTGGACGCCACCAGCGGTGCCGGCGGTCTGCCGGTCGACCCGTCGGAGTTCGACGTCTACTACTTCTCCCCGCAGAAGTGCTTCGCCAGCGACGGCGGCCTGTGGCTGGCCCTGATGTCCCCCGCGGCGCTCGCCCGGGTGTCGGAGATCGTCGCCGACCGCTGGGTCCCGGCCTCCTACGACCTCGAGGTCGCGGTCACGAACAGCCGGCTCGACCAGACCTACAACACCCCGTCGCTCGCCACGATCCACCTCATGACCACCCAGGTGGAGTGGATGCTCGGCCAGGGCGGGCTCGACTGGTGCGTGTCCCGCACCAAGGACAGCTCGGACCGCCTCTACAGCTGGGCCGAGGCGTCGTCGTACGCCTCCCCGTTCGTCCAGGACCCGGCGATGCGCTCCCAGGTCGTCGGCACGATCGACCTCGACGAGAGCGTCGACGCCGCCGAGGTCGCGAAGGTCCTGCGCGCCAACGGCGTGGTCGACACCGAGCCGTACCGCAAGCTCGGCCGCAACCAGCTGCGCATCTCGATGTTCCCCGCCATCGAGCCCGACGACGTCGAGAAGCTCACGCAGTGCGTCGACCACGTGGTGTCGTGCCTGTCGTGAGGCCGGCGCTCGCGTGACCCAGCCGCGGCCGGTCCCGCAGCCGTGGGTCCCGCGGGTCACCAACGGTGTCCTCGCGGTGTTCCTGCTCGGGTTCCTCGCCCCCGCGGTCACGCACCTCGGGGGGCTGCCGGTGTTCGCCGCCGTCACCGTCGTCGTGCTGTTCTGCCTGCCGGTCCTGCTCGTGGCGGTGCTCTGCCTGTGCAGCGCGGTCCGGCCGGGCTCGCTCGGGCGGGCGGCCCGGCGCTCGCGGGCCAAGCGCCAGGCCCGTGCGGAGCAGGCGCCCGAGGTCTAGCGTACGCGCGGTGACCGCCGCCGCCGTGCTCGACCCGCCCGACTGGGCGCTGCCCATGCCGGTCACCGTCGTCGGGCCGGTCGTCCCCGGACCCTCGTGCCCCCGGTGACGCCGGTGCCCCCGACCGCCCTGTCCGACGGGCTGCACGCCGTCCTGAAGCGCGACTGCCCCACCTGCGTGCTGGTCGAGCCGGTGCTGCGCGACCTCGGGGCCGTCCTGCACTGGCAGGACGAGGTCCCCGACGGCGACGAGGACGACACGTCCCTGGAGCTGTCGTGGCGCCTGGACGTCGACACCGTGCCGACCCTGCTGCGGGTCGAGGGCGGGCAGGAGCAGGCGCGGGTGGTCGGCTGGCTGCGGCCGCAGTGGGAGCAGCTGACGGGCCGGACCGGCCTCGGCGACGGGCTGCCCGAGCACCGTCCGGGGTGCGGCTCGCTGTCGGTCGACCCGTCGCGCGTGGACGCCCTGGAGGCCCGCTACGGCGACGGGCTGGCCAGCCGCCGGGTCGAGCTCGCCTCCCAGGAGGACGAGCAGGAGGCGCTGCACGACCGCGGCTGGACCGACGGCCTGCCGGTCGTCCCCCCGACCCCCGAGCGGGTCCTGGCGATGCTGCGCGGCACGACCCGAGACCCGCAGGAGGTCGTCGCCGTCGTCCCGCCGGACCTCGTGCCGTGCACGGTGGAGAAGGTCGCCGTCAACGCCGTGCTGGCGGGCTGCCTGCCCGAGCACCTCCCGGTCGTGCTGGCCGCGCTGGAGGCCGCCTCCGACGACGCCTTCGCCCTGCACGGGCTGCTCGCCACGACGTACTTCTCCGGCCCCGTCGTCATCGTCAACGGCCCGGTCGCGCGGCGCATCGGCATGAACGACGGCGTCAACGCCCTCGGTCAGGGCAACCGCGCCAACAGCACCATCGGCCGGGCCCTGCAGCTGGTCGTCCGCAACGTCGGCGGCGGCCGGCCGGGCGGCGTCGACCGCGCCACCCTCGGCAACCCCGGCAAGGTCGGCTGGGCGTTCGCCGAGCGAGAGCACGACAGCCCCTTCGCGCCGCTCGCGGCCGACCGCGGGGTCCCGGGCGACGCCGTCACCGTGTTCGCGGGGGCCGGCGTGCAGCCGGTGGTCGACCAGCTCAGCCGTGACCCCGACTCCCTCGCCCGCTCGTTCGCCGCCTGCCTGCGCGTGGTGGGGCACCCCAAGCTGCCGCTGGCGTTCGACGCCGTCCTGGTGGTCAGCCCCGAGCACGG
>JAOPWW010000460.1 GCA_025965495.1 Frankiales bacterium | reverse complement strand
CGCCCGCACGACGTCGTAGCCCGACATCCCCGGCAGCCTCCCGGCGAGCAGCACGACGTCGTAGTCCTCGTCGACCGCCTGCTGCAGGCCGCTCGGCCCGTCGGTGCGCACGTCGACGGCGAACCCCTCCGCCGCGAGGCCCCGGGCCAGGGCGCGCGCGAGGGCGGGCTCGTCGTCGACCAGCAGCAGGCGCACGCCGCAGCCTGGCACCCTCTGCAACCCCTCGCCGGTCCTCAGGCTGCTCTCAGCAGAGCGGGGCACAGTCTCTCCATGACCTCTCCCGCCCTGCGCTGGGCCGTCCCCGCCGTCGCTGCCGGCCTCGTCGCGTGTGCCGCCGTCCTGCCGTCCGCCGTCTCCGCCGCCGGGCGCGCGCCCGACCTCGCTCCCCGCTCCGCCGCCCAGCTGCTCGTCGACCTGTCGACGCACCGCACCACCGCGCTGTCCGGCACCGTCGTGCAGACCAGCCGCCTCGGCCTCCCGAAGCTCCCCGGCGCGGGCGACACGACCGGCCCGATGTCGCTGACCAGCGGCAGCAGCACCCTGCGGGTCTGGTCCGACGGCCCCGACCGCCAGCGGGTCGCCCTGCTCGGCAGCCTCGCCGAGTACGACGTCGTCCACTCCGGCCGCGACCTGTGGACCTACAGCAGCGGCAAGGACGAGGCCGTGCACCGCGTCCTGCCGGCGCCGGACGCGACCGAGGAGGCCCCGGTCGCCTCCGCCGCCCCGACCAGCCCGGCCGACGCCGCCGCGGCCGCGCTCAAGGCGGTCGACCCCACGACGGCGGTCACCGTCGAGGAGGCCGTCACGGTCGCCGGGCGCGACGCGCGCCAGCTCGTGCTCACGCCCAAGGACACGACCACGCTCGTCGGCAGCGTCCGGCTCGCCGTCGACGCCGTGACGTCCGCGCCCCTGCGGGTCCAGGTGTTCTCGACGTCCGACGCCGTGCAGCCCGCCTTCGAGGTCGGCTTCACCGACGTCACGTTCGCCACCCCGGACCGCTCGGTCTTCGCCTTCACCGCGCCCCCCGGCGCCAAGGTCGTCGAGAAGGCCGTCCCGACGTCCGAGGGCGAGCACGCCACCGCGCCGTCGACGGAGAAGGCCCCGACCGTCCTGGGCAAGGGCTGGTCCCGCATCGTCGTCGCCTCCGGGGTCGAGGTCCCCGCCGCGCAGGCCGGGATGCTCGACAAGGTCGTCACCCGGGTCCCCGAGGGCCGGCTGCTGAAGACCGCGCTGGTCAGCGCCCTGCTCACCGACGACGGCCGCCTGCTGGTCGGCGCCGTGACACCGGCCGCCCTCCGCGCCGCCGCATGACGACCGCCCCCGAGCGGGTCCGCGAGCCGGTGCTGCAGGAGCACGAGCTCGCCGTCGCGACCGACGGCCTGACCAAGCGCTTCCGCTCTGGTCAGGTCGCGGTCGACGGCATCGACCTGCGCGTTCCCCGCGGCGCCGTCTTCGGCTTCCTCGGTCCCAACGGGTCGGGCAAGACCACGACGATCCGGATGCTCCTCGGCCTGATCGCCCCGACCTCCGGCTCCGTGTCCGTGCTCGGCTCCCCGATGCCCGCCGGCGCGCAGCAGGTGCTGCCCCGGGTCGGCGCCCTGGTCGAGGGCCCGGCCTTCCACCCGTACCTGTCCGGGCGGGCCAACCTGGCCCGGCTCGACGCCGCCGACGGCACGGCCGACCCGCGCACCGCGCGCGCCCGCGCCGACGCCGCCCTGGAGCGGGTGGGGCTGGCCAACGCCGCCGACAAGCGCTTCCGCCAGTACTCCCTCGGCATGAAGCAGCGCCTGGGGCTGGCCGGGGCGCTGCTGCAGCCGCGGGACCTGCTCGTGCTCGACGAGCCGACCAACGGCCTGGACCCGCAGGGCACCCGCGAGGTCCGCGCCCTGGTGCGCGAGCTGGCCGACGACGGCACCACCGTCGTCGTCAGCAGCCACCTGCTCAGCGAGATCGAGCAGGTCTGCAGCCACGTCGGCATCATGAGCCGGGGTCGGCTGCTGCGGCAGGGCTCGCTGGCCGAGGTCTCCGGCGACGGCGTCGCCACCCTCACCGTCTCCACCTCCCCCGAGGGCGTCCCGGCCGCGGTGCGCGTCCTGCACGGGCTCGGTCTCGGCGAGGTCCGGCCGGGCGAGGCACAGGTCGCCGCCGCCCTCGGGTCGGCCCGGCCTGAGGACGTCACCGCCGCGCTCGTCGGTGCGGGCGTCCCCGTCCGCGGCCTCGCCGTGGCCCGGCCGTCGCTCGAGGACCTGTTCGTGCAGCTGACCGGGGAGGGCTTCGATGTCGCTCGCTGAGCTCGAGCACGCCCCCTCCCCCGTGCGCCCGCGACGCCGCGGCGCCTCCCTCCGGCTCGTCCGCAGCGAGCTGCGCCTGGTGTTCGGGCGCCGCCGCAACCAGGTGCTGCTCGCCGCCCTGGCGCTGGTGCCCCTGGTCGTCGGTCTCGCCGTCAAGCTCTCCAACGGGCCGGACAACGGCGACGGGCCGCCGTTCCTGTCCGCGGTCAGCAGCAACGGGCTGTTCCTCGTGTTCACCTCCCTGGTCGTCTGCCTGCCGCTGTTCCTGCCGCTCACCGTCGGGATCGTGAGCGGCGACGCCGTCGCCGGCGAGGCCTCCGCCGGGACGCTCCGGTACCTGCTGACCGTCCCCGTCTCCCGCGCCCGGCTGCTCGTGGTCAAGGGGCTCGGATCGCTGGCCTTCGCCGCCGCCGCGGTGCTGACCGTGGCCCTGGTCGGCCTGGTCGCCGGCGCGCTGCTGTTCGGCCTGGGCGACGTCGTGCTGCTGTCCGGCGACACGGTCAGCCTGGCCGACGGCCTCCTGCGCGCCCTCGGCGTCGCCGCTTACGTCGTCCTGTCGCTCACCGGGCTCGTGGCCGTCGGGCTGTTCCTGAGCACCCTGACCGAGGTCCCGGTCGGGGCGATGGCCAGCACCGTCGTGCTCGCCGTGACCAGCAGCGTGCTCGACGCCCTGCC
>JAOPWW010000457.1 GCA_025965495.1 Frankiales bacterium | reverse complement strand
CGGGTCCTCGAGGCGCTGCTGCCGGTCATGCGGGCCGCGCGGCTGCGGCTCCCGACGTCGGCGCAGCTGCGGCGCAACTGGGCGCTCTACGTCGACGTCGGCGACCGCGAGGTCCGGACCGTCTTCGCGACCGAGCTCGGCGCGCTGCCGCGGGAGCAGGCGGACGGGGTCCTGCACGCCCTGTACCTCGTCAGCAGCAGCGGGGCGTGGGACGCCCTGCGCGGCGACCGCCGACTCGGCCCCGAAGCGGCCCAGTCCGTGATGGAGTCGAGCGTGCGGTCCCTGCTGGCCGCCCTCACGACCCGGACGACCCCCTGCAGCGAAGGACCTCGATGACCCTGCTCGACCCCGTCCCTGCCCTCGTGCCCGCGACGCTCGGCCAGCGCGCCGAGCAGGCCCTGGAGCGCCTCGGCGACGCGCCGAGCCTGTTCTTCGAGGGCCGCTGGTACACCTCCGGCGAGCTCGCCGGCCGGGCCCGCCGGGCCGCGCACGGCTTCCGGGCGCTCGGCGTCGAGGCCGGGGACCGGGTCCTCGTCGTCATGACGAACTGCCCCGAGGTCGGCGTCACCTACAGCGCCCTGTGGCGCGCGGGCGCCGTGCCGACGCCGGTCCTGTTCCTGCTTACCGAGGACGAGCTGCGCCACGTCGCGCAGGACTCGGGCGCCAAGGCCGTCGTCACGACGCCGGAGTGGCTCGCCAAGGTCCAGGCCGCGATGCCCGACCTCCCCGTCGTCGTCGTCGGGGACGCGCCGGCGGGCACGGTGCCGTTCGCGGACGTCGAGGGCGGCGACGAGCTCGGCCTCGTCGACCGCTCCCCCGACGACATGGCCGCGCTGCTCTACACCGGCGGGACGACCGGTCGCAGCAAGGGGGTCGTGCTCACCCACGCCAGCCTCGACGCCGCCGGGTACGCGGGCCACGCCTCGGCCTACTCCCCCGGCCGCAACCGCGGCCTGCTCCCCCTGCCGCTGGCCCACGTCTACGGCCTGATGGTGTCGGTCACCGGCCTGCACGCCCGCGAGCGCGGCAGCAGCGTGCTCATGCGCTGGTTCGACCCGGTCGGGTTCCTGGAGCTCGTGAAGGAGCACCGCGTGCAGTCGGCCGCGCTCATCCCGTCCATGATCGGGATGCTGCTGGGCCAGCCGCTGGAGGACTACGACCTGTCCTGCCTGGAGCGGGTCGGCAGCGGTGGCGCCCCCCTCGCGCCGGACCTGGCCCTCGAGTTCGAGCGGCGCGTGCCCGGGTGCGAGGTCCGCGAGGGCTACGGCTGCACCGAGTCGAGCGCCCTGATCAGCACCCAGCCGCTGTCCGAGCGCCGCCCGGGCAGCGTCGGCAAGCCGGTGACCGGCGTGAGCGTGCGGATCGAGGGGCCCGACGGCGACGTGCTCCCCACGGGCACCGACGGCGAGATCTGCGTGCAGGGCCCGACCCTGATGCAGGGCTACTGGAAGTCCCCGGACGCGACGGCCGAGACCCTGCGCGGCGGCTGGCTGCACACCGGCGACGTCGGCCACCTCGACGACGACGGCTACCTCTACGTCGTCGACCGGCTCAAGGACCTCATCATCCGCAACGGCTTCAACGTCTACCCCCGCGACGTCGAGGACGTCCTGCTGTCGCACCCGGAGGTCGCCGCGGCCGCCGTCGTGGGCCGGCCGGACCCCAAGGTGGGCGAGGAGGTCGTCGCGTTCGTGCAGGTGACCCCCGGCTCCACCCTGACGCCGGACCAGGTGATCGCGTACACCAAGGAGCACATCAGCGGGGCCAAGTACCCCCGCGAGGTCCGCATCGTCGACGCGGTGCCCGTGACCAGCGTGTTCAAGACCGACCGCAAAGCGCTCCGCACCCTGCTGAAGGACGAGAAGTGACCCAGATCGAGAGCACCATGCGCGCGGCCCGCTTCGACGCGGCCTCCAAGAAGCTGACCGTCGAGGACGTCCCCGTCCCGGTCCCCGGACCCGGCGAGGTCCTCGTCAAGGTCGAGGCCTGCGGGATCTGCCTGTCCGACGTCCACCTGATCGAGGGCACCCTCCCCGGCCCTCTCCCCGTCGTCACCCCCGGCCACGAGGCCGCCGGCACCATCGCCGTCCTCGGTGAGGGCGTGCAGGGCTGGCAGGTCGGCGACCGCGTGGTCATGGCCGGCGGCAAGCAGTGCAGCAACTGCGAGATGTGCTTCCGCGGGCGCTTCGAGGAGTGCCTGGCCTTCGAGATCATGGGCTTCAACTACGACGGCGCCTGGGCCCAGTACGTCCTCACCAGCTTCGGCGGCATGAGCTCGGTGCCCGACGACATCCCGCTGGAGCGGGCCTGCGTGCTGGCCGACGCCGTCGCCACCCCCTACGCCGCCCTCACCGACCGCGCGCAGCTGCAGCCCGGCGAGAGCATCGCCCTGTGGGGCATCGGCGGCCTCGGCGTCCACGCCGTGCAGACCGCTCGCCTCGTGGGTGCCGCGCCGATCATCGCGATCGACCCGTCCGCGTCGGCCCGCGAGCGGGCGCTGCGCCTCGGCGCCGACCACGCCCTCGACCCCACGGCGGTCGACGTCGTCGCGGAGGTCAAGC
>JAOPWW010000434.1 GCA_025965495.1 Frankiales bacterium | reverse complement strand
GCCTGCAGGATCCGGGCGTCGACGGCGTCGGGGGTGAACACGCGAGGAGCGTGACACGCTGGTCCGATGACTCCTGGCCCCGTCGCCCTCGTCGGCAGCGGCGAGTACCTGCCCGTCCTGGAGGACGTCGAGCGCGACCTCCTGCAGGGCCGCCCGCCGCGGTTCGTGCAGCTCGCGACGGCGGCCGCCCCCGAGGGCCCGGCGTCGCTCGCGCGGTGGCACGACCTCGGCCGCCGGGCCGCAGAGCGGCTCGGCGTCGAGCAGGTCGTCGTCCCCGTCGTCGACCGGGAGACCGCCGACGACCCCGCGCTCGCCGCCCTGGTCGAGGGCGCCGGACTGGTCTACCTGTCCGGCGGCAACCCGCCGTTCGTCGCCCGGACGCTCCGCGGCACCGCCGTGTGGCGGGCCATCGAGCAGGCCTGGCAGGGCGGGGCGGCGCTCGCGGGGTGCAGCGCCGGCGCGATGGCGCTCACCAGCCACGTCCCCGACCTGCGCCACCCGCTCCGGCCGGCCGAGGAGGGCCTGGGAGCCGTCCCCGCCCTGCGGGTGCTCCCGCACTTCGACCGGTTCGCCGCGCACCTGCCCGACCTCCTGCTGACCCGCGTCGTCGACACGCCGCCCGGTGTCCTGGTCGTCGGGATCGACGAGGACACCGCCCTCGTCGGCGGACCGACGCAGTGGGAGGTGCGCGGACGGCAGTCGGTCTGGGTCCTGACCGCCGACGGCCGGACGGAGCACCCGGCAGGGAGTACGTTGTCGTCGGACTGACGACAACCTCCTGGAGGCAGGACATGGACTGGACCGAGGTCCTGGGGTTCGCCACCGGCGCGCTGTGCGTGCTGCTGACCGTGCGGCAGCACGTCGCGAACTTCCCGATCGGCATCGCCAACAACGTCTTCTTCTTCGTGCTGTTCGAGCGGGTCGGCCTCTACGCCGACGCCGGGCTCCAGGTCGTCTACGTCGTGCTCGCCGCCCACGGCTGGTGGTGGTGGCTGCGCGGGGGTCCGGGACGCACGGCAGCGGTCGTCACCCGGACCCCGCTGCGCGAGGGCGTCGTCCTCGCCGTCGTGGGCGCGGTCGGGACCGCGGCGCTGACGGCGTTCCTGGCCGCCACCACCGACTCGAGCGTCCCCTTCTGGGACGCCCTCACCACCGTGCTGTCGCTGCAGGCGACCTGGCTGCTCAACCGCAAGCGGCTGGAGAACTGGTGGGTGTGGATCACCGCCGACCTCCTCTACGTCGTGCTCTACGCGGTCAAGGACCTGCGCCTGACCTCCGTCCTCTACGCCGGCTTCCTCGCCCTGTGCGTCGCCGGACTCGTCCAGTGGCGCCGCAGCCTGGTCGCCCCCGTGGCCGGGCAGCCGGTGCCCGTGGCGGCATGAGGTTCCGGCGGGGCCTGGTCTGGGGCAAGTTCCTGCCCCTGCACGCCGGGCACAGCGCCCTCGTGCGGGCGGCGCAGGGGCAGTGCGACGAGGTGCTCGTCGTCGTCGGGGCGCACAGCGACGAGCCCGTGCCGCGGGAGGTCCGGCACGCCTGGGTCGGCGAGGTCCACCCCGACGTCGTCGTGCGGTCCCACGTCGACGACACCCCCGTCGACTACGACGACCCCGCCGTCTGGGACCTGCACCTGGCCGGGCTGCGGTCCGTCGTGCCCGAGCCGGTCGACGCCGTCTTCACCAGCGAGGCGTACGGCGACGAGCTCGCCCGGCGCCTGGACGCCGTCCACGTCTGCGTCGACCTCCCCCGCCGGCAGCACCCGGTCTCCGGCACTGCCGTCCGGGCCGACCCCGGTGCGCACTGGGCCTGGCTCAGCCCGCCGGTGCGGGCCTGGTACGCCCGGCGCGTCGTCGTCGTCGGGGCCGAGTCGACCGGCACGACCACCCTCGCGAGCGCTCTGGCGGCCCGGCTCGGCTGCCCCTGGGTGCCCGAGTTCGGGCGGGCGTGGACCGTCGAGCGGCCGGGCGGCCCGACCGCCCCCTGGCGCAGCGAGGAGTTCGACCTCGTCGCCCGCCGGCAGGCGCAGGACGAGGACGCCGCCGCACGCACGACGCCGGTCCCCTGGCTCGTCTGCGACACCGATCCCCTCGCGACCGCCGTCTGGCACGAGCGCTACGTCGGGACCCGGTCGGCCACGGTCGAGGCCTTCGCGCGCGCCCGGGTCCCCCACCTGTACGTCCTCACCCGCGACGACGTCCCGTTCGAGCAGGACGGCCTGCGCGACGGCGAGCACCTGCGGCCGTGGATGACCCAGCGGTTCCGGGAGGTGCTGGCGACCCAGCCGGCACCGGTGCTCGAGGTCGGCGGCAGCGTCGCGGACCGCCTCGAGGTCGTGCTCGGCCGGCTGGAGGTCGCGGCGTGAGCCGCCGCCGGAGGCCGGCACCGTGCCCCTGCGGGCTGGGGCCGTCGTACGAGGACTGCTGCGGCCGGTGGTCGGCCGTCCCCGCCCCGACGCCGGAGCTGCTCATGCGCTCGCGCTACACCGCCTTCGCGCGCGGCGACGTCGACCACCTGCTCCGGACCTGGCACGCCACGACCCGCCCGCCCGTCCTGGAGCTCGACGCCGACCTGCGCTGGACCGGCCTCGAGGTCCTGGCGACGTCGGGCGGCGGGCTGCTCGAGGCCCGCGGGACGGTGCAGTTCGTGGCCCGGGCGGTCCGCCGGGGCCGGCCGGAGGAGCTGCACGAGCACAGCCTGTTCCTGCGCGAGCAGGGGCAGTGGCGCTACGTCGCCGCCGTGCCGTAGCGGACGGCCGCCTTGGCCCGGGCCTTCTCGGCCTCGACCTCGCGGTCCTTGGGCGGCCCGTGCACGACCAGCCGGCTGAGCAGCAGCCGCGTCGCCTCGGCGACCTGCTCGACCGCTTCGGCGACCGCCTCCGCGTTGTCCCGGGCCGGACGGGCCGACCCGCTCACCTTGCGGACGTACTGCAGGGCCGCCGCCACGACCTCGTCCTCGGTCGCCGGCGGCACGAAGCCGTGCAGGGTCCGGATGCTGCGGCACACGCGGGCTCCTAGGGACGGCGTCCGCGCCAGCTGTCGCTGGTGGTGCGGGCGGTGTCCTGCTCGGTGGTCGAGAAGGGGTCGAAGACGCTGAACGCGACGACGTCGAACAGCACGTGCGCCAGCGACGTCGTGTAGATGCTCACGCGGTTGCCGGCCTCGAAGGCGACCAGGGCGAAGTTCGCCAGGGCCGGCGTGCCCCGCACGAAGTTGAGGCTCGACACCGCAGGGCGGCCGGAACCGGTGGTGTCCAGGGAGCCGGCCGGCGTCGGGTAGGCGGCGAGGAAGCCGCTGCTGCCCGGGCCGACGACCGTGAGGTTGCCGAGGACGCCGGCCTGCTCGCCGACCAGCAGGCCCGACAGGTCCAGCACCAGCGAGGTCCCGGCCAGCAGCCGCCCGGCGGCGTCGAACCGGCCGGCGACCACGTTCGCGCGGCCGTCGTTCGGGGCCCCGCCCTCGGTGCCGGCCGTCGCCCGCCGGGTGTCGAGCACGCGCCGCGGCGTCACGAACGCGAGGTGGTTGGCGAAGGCGGAGGTGTAGACCGACCCGACGACGCCCTGGTCGTCGACCCGCGCGTGGGCGTACCAGAGCTGGTCGCTGGCACTGGTCAGGTCACCGGGCGTCGCCGTCGACGGGTCCAGGCCCAGCGGCGTCAGCGTGCCGGTCGCGGCCGGAGGGAGCCGCAGGGCCGGGCCGCCGTAGGCGCCGCCGTCGGCCGCACGGGTGGTCGTGTTGATCAGCGCCAGCGTCGGCTCGGTGGCGGTGCCACCGGTGAGGGTCGTGCCGGCGCCGGTGGCGTCGTTCGGGCGGCCGGCGAGCACGGGATCACCGGCGGCCGCGGCCG
>JAOPWW010000403.1 GCA_025965495.1 Frankiales bacterium | reverse complement strand
CGGCGTCGTCGCGTTGGAGGTCGCCGGCCGCGCGAGCAGCCGGCTGGGCGAGCCGCTCGAGCAGGTCCGTCGCTACGTCGAGGGCGAGGTCGACGACCCCGCGGGCGCGCTCGGCGCCACGCTCTCGCTGGCCCGGTACGTCCGGTCCCGCGGCGGGGTCGGACCGGGGGCCTGGCTGGGCACGCCGGTCCCGTCCGCCGTGCAGGCCGTCGGCGCCGCGCTGACCGAGGGACGCGACCGCGAGGCGGTGCTGGACCTCATGGCGTCGCTGCTCGAGGACGACGTCGAGGGCCCGGACCTGCTGGAGGCCTTCATCTGCGCCTTCTCGCAGTTCCTCGTCCACCTCGAGCCCCAGGAGGACGCCGACCGGCGCCGACTGCAGGTGGCCGAGCTGATGGCGGCCGTCCCGGGCGGCCCGCGAGGGGCGCGCTGGCTGATGGCGGCCTGCCTACGCGAGGCCCCGGTCCACGACACCAGCGCCGCCGACCTCGGACCGTTCCTGTCGGGCGAGCCGGCGGCCGACCCCGACCGAGCCGCAGCCCGGCTGAGCCGCCCCGCCCTGCTGGCAGCCGGCATCGCCTGCCTCGAGGCGCTCGCGACCGTGCTCGGCGAGGACGCCCAGATGCCGCGGGACGAGCTGCTGACGTTCGTCCTGCCCTCGGCGCTCGGAGAGCACGACCTGCTCCGGCAGACCTAGACGGGACGGTTGTCCCAGGTCCTGGGACGCCGGTCAACATCGGGTTCCCGTCCTGTTTCCGACAGGGCCACCCGGGGGGTGTGCGTGCTGCTGTGGCGGCTCACCCGCACCCAGGAGGCGCACGATCGTCACTCATCCGCTCCGCCGCCGCTCCGCCACGGCGGTGGCCGCCCTCTGCCTCGCAGCCGCCACCGCCGCGGCGGCCGTCGCCGTCCCCCCCGCCTCCGCTGCCGTCCCCGTCGACCTCGAGACCGCCACCGTCGCCCAGCTCGGGGCGCTCATGACCGCCGGCACGAGCACCAGCGTCGACATCACCAAGGGCTACCTGGCCCGCATCGCCGCCCTGTCCATCGGCGGTCCGCACCTCAACGCCGTGCAGGTCGTCAACCCGGACGCGCTCAAGGACGCGGCCGCCGCCGACGCCAAGCGCAAGGCCGGCGGCGCCGGGCCGCTCCTCGGCATCCCCGTCCTGGTCAAGGACAACATCGACGTGAAGGGGCTGCCGACGACGGCCGGCTCGCTCGCCCTCGCCGGCAACGTCGCGCCCGCCGACGCCCCCCTGGTGACCAGCCTGCGCGCCGCCGGCGCCGTCCTGCTGGGCAAGACCAAGCTGACGGAGTTCGCGAACTTCCTCACCAACGGGATGCCGGCCGGCTACAGCTCGCTCGGCGGCCAGGTCCTCAACGCCTACGACGTCAGCCAGACCCCCAGCGGCTCCAGCGCCGGCTCCGGCGTCGCCGCGTCCGTCGGGCTGGCGCCCCTGACGATCGGCACCGAGACCTCCGGCTCGATCCTGTCCCCGGCGAACGCCAACTCCGACGTCGGCATCAAGCCGACCGTCGGTCTGGTCCCCCGCACCGGCATCATTCCGATCGCCGCAAGCCAGGACACGGCCGGTCCGATCGTCAAGACCGTGGCGGACGCTGCCGCGCTCCTGGACGGCATCACCAGCAAGGACCCCGCGGACGGCGCCACCAGCGGCAACCCGCTCGTCGGCCACGACTTCCTCGGCGACCTGTCGACCACCGCGCTGCAGGGGGCGCGCATCGGCGTCGTCGTCGGGCAGGCGCCCGCTGCCACGGCGACGGTCCCCGTGGGCACAGGGACCGGGGTCGGGCTCAACGACGCCTACGCGCTCTACCAGGACGCCCTTGCGACTCTGCGCGCCCAGGGGGCGACCGTGGTGGAGAACGTGCCGCTGGCGCCGTCGGCCACGAGCACCGCGCCGGCCACCGGCACGGTCAGCACGCTGGTCTACGAGTTCAAGCGCGACCTCAACAGCTACCTGGCGACCCGCACGGCCCCGACCTTCCCGGTCAAGACGCTCGCCGACGTGATCGCGTTCAACGACGCGCACCCGAAGGAGACGCTCAAGTACGGGCAGACCCTGGCCCTGCAGGCGCAGCGCACCGACACCGAGCGCGACGCCGCCAACGCTGCCCTGCAGCGCCAGCGCGACCTCGCGGGCTCCCGCGCCCGGATCGACGGGACGCTGCAGAACGGCACCCCGGACGACCCGAGCGACGACTTCACCGCGCTGCTCTACGTCGGCTCCGGCAGCGCCGGCATCGGCGCGCAGGCCGGCTACCCGACCGTCCTGGTCCCCGCCGGCTACACCAGCGGCCAGGGCGCCGCGCCCGCCGGCGGCGACGCCACCGGCAACCGCCGTCCGTTCAGCATCAGCTTCCTCGGCAAGGCCTACGCCGAGCCCACTCTGCTCGGCCTGGCCAGCGACTACGAGGCCGCGTCGCAGCTGCGGCGAGCACCCTCGGAGCTGAACCCCTCGCTGTTCCGCTGCACGGCGCTCGCCGGCAGCGACCAGACGGGCTGCACCTCGGCCGACGTCGCCCCGGCCACCCCGGCCGGGTTCGCGCTCCGCATCAGTCCGGCGACCACGACGGTCCGCAAGGGGGCGGCTGTCCAGCTGTCCCTGCGGCTGGTCCACACCGACGGGACCGCGGTCAGCGGCGCGCGAGTCGGCTTCTACACGCGTGGCAAGGGAGCCTCGACGTTCGCGTTGAGCCGCTCGCTGGTCACCGGCGCCGACGGTCTGGCCTTCGCCAGCTTCAAGCCCGCGACGGACTTCCGCTGGTACGCCGTCTACGACGTGGACGCGAAGACCCGCGGAGCCACGAGCGCACCGGGCCTGGTGCAGGTCCGCTGACCGAGCACGGACGGTCCACGAACGGGCCGTCCGTCCTGAGCTGCACGGTTCACAGCTGCACCGTCGACAGCTGCACGGTTCACAGCTGCACGGTTGCCAGCTGCTCCGTCGAGCCTGTCCGGCGCCCCACGGGCCGGACAGGCTCGACGCATGCGGACAGGCCACCAGGACCTCCCGGGACCGGTGAAGGAGGGGACACCCCGGGCCGCAGGGGGAAGGGGAGGAGCATGAGCGCGCTCCCTGCCCCGTCCGCGCCCCGGTCCGGCCCCTCTGCGACCGTGCGGCCCGCCCCCCTCACCTCCTCGCACGGCCAGCACGAGCAGGCTCCCTCGCACAGCCCGGCTGCAGCACTGCGGCAGCTCGAGGCTCGCCTCGGCGCCGTCGA
>JAOPWW010000399.1 GCA_025965495.1 Frankiales bacterium | reverse complement strand
TCTCGCCGGAGGCCTACGTCGGCGACAGCGCCGTCCCGGACACCGTGAAGACGCGCACGCTGCAGGAGGAGACGCACCGGGTGTTCCGCGCCCGCGTGGTCAACCCCAAGTGGATGGCGGCGATGCGCCGGCACGGCTACAAGGGCGCGTTCGAGATGGCGGCGACCGTCGACTACCTGTTCGGCTACGACGCCACCGCGGGCGTGGTCGAGGACTGGATGTACGAGAAGCTCACCAGCGCCTACGTCTTCGACGCGACCAACCGCGAGTTCCTGCAGAAGAGCAACCCCTGGGCGCTGCGCGGCATGGCCGAGCGGCTGCTCGAGGCGGCCGAGCGCGGCCTGTGGGAGAAGCCGTCGGCGGAGGCCCTGCAGGGGCTGACCGACACCTACCTGCAGCTCGAGGGCGACCTCGAGGACCGCTAGGAGGCGCCGACCAGCGCCTTGGCCTGCTTGAGCAGCCCGACGTACAGCACGCCGACGACGCTGCCGTCGTCGTCGTGCAGGGGCGCGTAGGCGGTGTAGTAGTCGGTCCCGAGGACGTTGGCCTCACCGATGTAGGTCCGGCCCTCCAGGACCGCCGTCAGGGCGGGGTTGGGGGTGCCGGCGGCGGTCGTCGGGGCCAGGACGGCGCCGACGATGCGCTTGCCGTTCGGGCCGACGAGGTTGCTCGCGATGCGCATCATCGCGCCGTCGGGGGTGCGCTGGAAGACGCTGCAGGTGCCGCCCACGAGGCGCTTGACGTCGTCGACGTAGACCGAGGGCCGGCCGGGGTCGTCGTTGCGGACGACCTCGACGCCCCCGAGGCTGACGACCGGCATCCGCACCGTCCGGGTCTCCCCGGACGGCTCGGTGAGCTGCCAGTCGACCAGCCGCTCGCCGAGCGCGAAGCCACCGCTGGACGCCAGCAGGTCGCGGGCGACCTCGAGCGCGGACTCGCAGAAGGCGCGCTGCTCGGACTCGACCCGCCGCGCCACGAGCTCGGCCATGGTGACCGAGCCGCGGGCGGCCTGTTCCACGTCGTGGCCGATGGCGCCGCTGGCCGCGCCCTGCCGGGCCACGGCCTCCAGCACGCCGTCCTGCGCCGCGGCGACCTCGCCCAGCAGGGACGTCACCTCGGCGATCGCCGCAGCGGCGGCGCGGGTCCCGTCCTGCACCTCGCCGACCTGCTGCGAGATCGACTGCGCGGCGCGCGCCGTCGCCAGCGCGAGCTCCTTGACCTCGCCCGCGACGACGGCGAAGCCGCGTCCCGCGTCACCGGCCCGGGCCGCCTCGATGGTGGCGTTCAGCGCGAGCGTGCGGGTCTGGTCGGTGATGGAGGCGATCAGGCCGGTGACGTCGCCGATCCGGGTGCTCGTCGCGAGCAGGTCGTCGACCCGGGTGGCCGCCGACCGTGCGGACTCCAGGGCGGTGGCCGTGCTGCCCGAGACGGACGCGGCGCCGCCCGCGACCTCGTCGCCGGCCCGGCGCAGTGCGCCGAGGGCGTCGGTCGCGCTGCGGAAGCGCTCGGCGACGTCGTCGGCCGCGGTGGAGAGCGCCGCGACGTCGCGCACCGCGTCCTCCCGGCTGCCCGTCACGCGAGGCGGCGGGGTGCGGCGGGGGAGCGGGACGACGACGGCCGGACGCACCGGTCCGGGGGCGGCGTCCGGGGCCGGGGTCGGCGCGGACCGAGGAGCGGCCAGGGAGACGACCCCCGCTCCGGCGAGCAGCGCGAGCACCGGGGCGGCCCAGGAGGGCAGCCCGAGGAGGCCGGCGGCGACGGTCGCGAGGGCGGTCGCCGCGACGGCGAACAGGGCGGTGCGGCGGGCTGCCGGGTCCACGTCGAGCTCCGATCCAGGGGTGGTGGCCCCATCGGCCGCTCCGGCCAGGCGTTGAGCGGGCGCGGGACCCGCACCGGACGACTCAGCGGACCCACTCAGCGCCCGTCGGCGCTGCTGTGTCACTCAGCGCCCGTCGGCACTGAAGTGCATCCAGTCCTTGCTGCTCGTCCAGGTCCCGCCCCAGGTCCAGCCGATCGCCCGGAACGCCGCCACCGCCGGGCCGCCCGCCACGACCATCCCCGGCCGGACGTCGCGCCGGTCGACGTAGGCGCTCGCGAGCTCGGGCAGGACGAGGTCCCGCTTCACCTCGGGGTTCTGGAACGGGTCCAGGTCGACGGCGATCCCGTAGGCGTGCGAGGAGAACCGCCGCTGCCCCCGGGCCGCCCGGCAGGCGTAGCCGGCGGTGAGGTTGCCGTCGCCGGTCGGGGCGGCGTCGACGTCGGCCGTCGTCGGCAGGCGCAGCTCCTCGATCGGGAAGCCGGCCGACCACAGCCGGTGGAACACCCCGACGACGTCGCCGGCGACCCGCGCCGCCACCACCAGCTCCCCGGTGTGGGCGCGGCCGTCGAAGCCGCGGAAGGCGACACGGAGCAGCCGCAGGTCGGCGAGGGCGACCGGGCAGGCCGGTGACCAGGTGCTGCCCATCCGGGCGCGCACCCCGGCGTCGACGGGCAGGACCCGCGCGGCCCAGTGCCCGCCGGGCGGCGGCGGCAGCAGGTCGGGCGCCTGCAGCGTGCGACGACGCAGCACGACCGGGGTGTCGAGGACCTGGCCGAAGCCGTCCGGCCGCAGCGGCAGGGCGGACGCCCCCACCCGCCAGGCCGGGCTCGCCGACGCCGGCGGACTGCTCCGGGGCGCGGGGGGCGTGGCGGACGGCCCGGCCGAGGGCTCCGCGGAGGACGGCACCGTCGTGGGCCCCGCGACCGGCCGGTCCGTCCCGCCGCAGGCCGCCGTCGCGCCCAGCAGCAGGGCGGCCAGGACGGTCAGCGGACGGCGACGCACCCCCTCAGGCTGGCACGCGCCGGACCGCGTGGACGACCACGTCCTCCACGACGCCGCCCCCGTGGCCCCCGTGACCGGCTGACGCCCGGCTCCGGACCTCCGCGACCCGGACGTCGAAGGCGTCGAGGTCCAGGTCGGCGACGACCTGCTCCGGCGTCGCGAACAGGGGCAGGCCCTCGAAGGGGGTGCCCGTCAGGGTCGCGGCGTGCGACGGCGCGTGCGCGACGAGCAGCAGGTGCCCGCCGGGAGCGACGGCCGCCGCGAGCCGGGCGTGGACCGCAGGCCGATTGTCGCCGGAGGGGTGAAGGAAGCAGGCGGACGCGAGTTCGTAGGTCGTGGTCGGGGGACTCCAGGTCAGCACGTCCCGGTGCTCCCACGCGACCTGCAGGCCCCGTCCCTGCGCCCGCACTGCGGCGCGCTCGAGCACGACGCCGGACAGGTCCGCCCCGATCACGGTCCACCCGCGTGAGGCGAGCCAGAGCGCGTCGCCGCCCTCCCCGCAGCCGACGTCCAGGGCGCGTCCCGGCGTCAGCTGCTCGACCTCCTGCACCAGGACCGCGTTGGGCGCACCGCTCCAGCCCCCGGCGTCGCCCCTGCGGTACCGCTCGTCCCAGGCCTGCTCGCTCATCACGTCGGGTGTCATGGGCGGAGGGTGCAGCGAGCGCGCGCTGCTTGACAAGTCCTGTTGCTACAACGGCAAAGTGGGGCGTGGACGAGACCCTCGCCGGCGTCGGGCCCCGGCTGCGCGCCCTGCGGCTGACCGGCGGCGCGACGCTGGCCGAGCTGTCCGCCACCACCGGGGTCTCCGTGAGCACGCTCTCGCGCCTGGAGTCCGGCGACCGGCGCCCCACGCTCGAGCTGCTGCTCCGGCTGGCCCGGGCCCACCAGGTGTCGCTGGACGAGCTGGTCGACGCGCCGGAGACGGGGGACCCGCGCGTGCAGGCGCGGCCGCGGGTGCGCGACGGCGTCGTCTTCGTGCCGCTGACCCGCCGGCCGGGGGGCCTGCAGGCGTACAAGATGGTCGTGCCCGGGGGGTGGCCCGGCCGGCCGGACGAGCTGCGGGTCCACGAGGGCTACGAGTGGGTGTACGTCCTGAGCGGCCGGGTCCGGCTGCTGCTCGGGGAGCACGACCTCGTGCTGCGCAGCGGCGAGGTCGCCGAGTTCGACACCCGTACGCCCCACGCGCTGTCCAACCCCTCGACGGAGCCGGCCGAGCTGCTCACGCTGTTCGGCCCCCAGGGGGAGCGGATGCACGTGACGGCCCGCCCTCGCTGACCGCCCGCCGGTCGGGCATGCTCCGCGGCATGGACCCAGTGCCCCACGGCGAGCCCGGCCACGTCCACGACGAGGCGTGCGCCGCGGCGCACGGGGAGGTCGCGCTGCCGCCCGACCCCCGCCGGCTCGTGCTGGTCTTCGACAGCCCCGTCGCGCGGGAGTGCGCCGCCCTGGCCGAGCGGCTCGGCTGGCCGGTCTCGGTCGTCGAGCCGGACGCCGCCCGGCGCGGGGGCGGAGCGGTCGCCAGCGTGCTGGAGGCGGGTGTGGACGAGGGCAGCGACGTCGTCGTGTGCGACCACGAGCGGGGCGAGCTGGGCGACGTCCTCGCCGAGGCGCTCGCCCTGCCGACCCGGTGGATCGGCGTGATGGGGTCGCTGCGCCACACCGCACCGCACGTCGAGGCCCTGCGCGAGCGGGGCGTGCCCGAGACCGACATCGCCCGGGTGCACCGCCCGATCGGGCTCGACGTCGGCTCCAGGACCCCGCCGGAGATCGCCCTGTCCACGGTCTGCGGCCTGCTCGCCGACCGCAACGGCCGTCCCGGCGGCCCGTTCCCCACCCGCCCCGCAGGAGCCTGACGTGCGCCCTCCCGTCCCACCCTTCACCGCCGAGACCGCTGCCCAGAAGGTGCAGGCGGCCGAGGACGCCTGGAACACGCGCGACCCGGCCAAGGTCGCCGCCGCCTACACGCCGGACACCGTCTGGCGGAACCGGTCGGAGTTCGTCACCGGCCGCGAGCAGGTGCAGGCGTTCCTGACCCGCAAGTGGGAGCGCGAGCACGACTACGCCCTGCGCAAGAGCCTGTGGGCGTTCACCGACGACCACATCGCGGTGCGCTTCCAGTACGAGTACCGCGACGACGCCGGGCAGTGGTGGCGGGCCTACGGCAACGAGAACTGGGAGTTCGACGCCGAGGGCTACATGCGGCGCCGCGAGGCCTCGATCAACGACGTCGCGATCGACGAGGCCGACCGGCGGATCACCGGGCCCCGCCCGGAGAGCGAGCGCGGGCAGGACCTGCCGCTGCAGTAGCGGCCCGGACAGCAGACCGCCCCCCGGCTCGAGGAGCCGGGGGGCGGTGCCGTGCGGGGGTGCTACTTGCCCTTGGCGGCCGTCGCCGTCGGGACCGGGAAGCCCGCGAAGCCGGTGTTCAGGCTGAAGATGCCCCGGCTGTGGGTGGCGGCGTACAGGACGCCGTCCGGACCGAAGGACAGGTCCATGACCGTCGCGGCCGGCAGGCCGGTGCCCAGGCGCGAGAAGGAGAACGCCCCCTTCGGGCTGGTCCGGGTCCCGCGCACGACGCCGAGGTCGGTCGACACCAGGGCCGTCAGGCCGTCGTTGCTGAGGATGACGTCGTCAGCGGGGACGTCGGGCAGGTTGCCGTCCACGGACGTGAAGCTCTGGCCGCCGTCGACGGACTCGAACAGGTGGCCCTTGGGGTCGGCCGAGCCGGGGCCCTCGGTGAAGCGGCGGTTGAAGCCGTTCACCGCGACGACCACGTGCTTGCCGTTCGCGGGGTCGACGTGCACGCCCGACAGGTAGCGGTTCGGCAGGCCGGTGGCGGCGACCTGCGTGCCGGTCCACGTGCCGTCGGCGGCCTTCTGGACGCGCGCCAGGCCACGGGTGAAGCCCTTGTTGTTGCACTGGCTGCACCAGCCGGCGTAGGCGACGCCGTTCGAGGAGCCCAGCGCGGTCGTCGACTCGTACAGGCCCTTCGGGTCCAGGCCGAGGCGGTAGGCCTCGACCCAGTCGCTGCCCTTGGTGATGCCGAAGCCCTTGGTGTTGACCCAGACCGAGTTGCCGCCGGCGAACCAGGTGCTCGGCGTGACCGCGTCGGCCTCGATCGGCGCGATGAAGCGGGGAGCCGGGTCGAGCGGGGCGATGTCGGCGGTGCTCGCCACGGTGCCGTCGGAGACGCCGCAGCCGCTGTTCAGGGTCTTGCGCAGCGACAGGTAGACGTACTCCTGGACGATGTCGCAGCCGTTGGCCGGGTTGACGATGACGTCGCCGCCGTCGCCGCCGAAGTTGGAGCCCATCTTCCCGGTGGGGCCGGCCGTCGACAGGCCGGTGCGCTTCGGCTCGTACGGGAAGCTGGCGCCGTCACCGGGGTCGGTGGAGGACCCGTCCGGCTGCACGCCGCGCAGGATGGAGCCGCCGTTGTCCTGCAGGCCGCCGGACAGGACCACGCCGCCGAGGGTCGTGTCCTTGCCCGCACCTGCGGCGTAGTACTGCAGGGAGCGCAGCGTGCTGTTCAGGCTGGTCCAGTCGGTGGCGTTGCCGTTGGCGTTGACCGTGCCGCCGTTCGCCGGACGGCTGTAGACGCCGCCGTCGTTGGAGACGTAGACGCGGTCGCCGGCGAACACGACGTCGTGCTGGTCGCTGTGGGTCGTCGAGGGGCAGGTGTTCTTGGCCGGGTCGACGCTCCAGCACGGGAAGTAGAAGTTCCAGTACGGGCCGACGGCGCTCCACGACGAGCCGCCGTCGTAGGTCTCGTAGACCTCCTCGAGCCCGAGGTAGACGTGCTGCGGGTTCGTGGGGTCGACGGCGAGGAACTGGTTGTACCAGGCCTGGACGCCCGGGCCGTAGCCCTTGCCACCGAGGGTCTGCTTGAGGGCGGAGCCGCTGTTCGCGAGCTTGCTGGAGTCGGCGATCTGGCTCCAGGGGCCGGTCAGCGAGCCGCTGTCGCTCCGGTACACACCGGCGAGGACGGTGTTGGCGGCCTTGGTGCCGGTGCCCTGGTTGATCAGGACGGTCGACTGGACGACGGCGTAGAGCTTGCTGCCGTCCCGGGAGTAGGCCAGCGTCGTGTTGCCGATCTCCTTGGGGTTGATCGCACCCGTCGGGTTCACCTTGGTGAAGCTGTCGGCGGCGCCGCCCCTGGTGCTCAGCCAGAAGCCGTTGCCGTAGTAGTCGGGGTCGGTGCTGCTGCGCCAGCCGGCGGCCACGAGGACCGTGCTCGGGTCGCCGGGCTTCGTGATGACGTCGTTGATGATGTTGGCGTAGACCGCGTTGCTGGTCTGGTCGCCCGCCAGTGCGGCCTTGTTGGGCGTGAGGACGGGGGTCCAGTCGCCGGCCGTCGAGGTGGAGGCGTGCTTGAACAGGCCGCGGTCGGTGGCGGCGTAGACGAAGCCGGCGCCGTCGAACTGCAGCTTGTTGATCGTCGTGCCGGAGATGCTGCCGCCGCCGACCTGCTGCCAGGCGTCGGCCCTGGTGGTGTCCGCACCGGCGGGCAGGCGCCAGACGCCGTCGCCCGCGTACGAGGTGCCACCGGTGTTGGCCTCGCCCATCGCCAGCCAGACGCTGCCGTCGCCCTTGTCGGTGTCGGCCTTGGCGACCGACCGGTTCACGGCGATGTCGCCCGTGGACAGCGACGGCAGGTTGTCCGTGATCGGCGTCCAGGTGGTGCCCTTGTCCGTGGACCGGAAGACCCCGCCGTTCGCGGCGCCGGCGTAGAGCGTGGCGCCGGTCGCGTCCGCCGGGTCGGCGGCCAGCGCGACGACGCGTCCGCTGACGATGCCGGACCCGCCGGTGGAGTTCCCGTTGGGGTCGCGGTAGCGCAGGTCGTCGGAGTCGTAGGGGACCCTCGTCGGCTCCTTCCAGGCGCCCGGGGCCACCGGCAGGTCCTGCATGCTCTGGAAGGCGTCGCGGTAGGCCTGCGGCGGCACGAGGCCCCGGGCCTGTGCGTACTGCTCGGCGGCGGTCTGCGCCTCGAGCGCGTCGCTGCCGGGGAACCCCTGGACGGGCGCGAGCTTGTTCGCGGCCTCCACGGGCAGGGTGCTGGCGTCGGGGACGAAGGTCGGACTGGCGGCGAGGACGCCGGCGGGTGAGCCGGCGGTGACGGCCGCGAGGGCAGCGATCCCGGCGACGGTGGCGGCGGTGACCGCGAGCCGTCGACGGAGGGGGAGACGGGACAAGAGGGGGGTCCTTCCACGCAGCGGGCGGGGGCCCGCAGGAGGAGGGGAACGTACGTCCAGGACCCGTTCGGGCCAAGCCGACCCACCCGAACGGCCCAGCCTTGCCGCGGAGCGGGTGGCTCGGACCGACTAGAGCCGGAGGTCGACCTGCCGCTGCTCCTGCCCGGTCGCGTCCCGCAGGTAGGCCTGCAGGGCGGCCGCGGTCGCGGCGTCGCGCGCGCTCCGGTCGCGCCGGGTGGACACCGGCACGAGGGCGAGGGCCGTCGTCGGGCGGGGCCAGCGGCGCGTCACGTCGTCCATGCCCGGTCCAACGAGCGCGGCCGCGGCAGGGCGGTCACCCGGACGGGTGAGGTCAGCCGAAGACGACGGCGCGGCCGCCGTGGACCAGGACCTTGGCCGCGACGTGCAGCTTCACGGCCCGCGCCAGCACGAGCGCCTCGAGGTCGCGGCCGCGGGCCACCAGGTCCTCGACGCTGTCGCGGTGGGTCACCGCGGCGACGTCCTGCACGAGGATCGGGCCCTGGTCGAGCTCGACGGTGGCGTAGTGCGCCGTCGCACCGATGACCTTGACGCCCCGGGCGTGCGCGCGGTGGTAGGGCTTCGCGCCCACGAACGCCGGCAGCAGCGAGTGGTGGATGTTGAGGATCCGGTGGGGGTAGCGGCCCACGACGTCCGGCCCGAGCACCTGCATGTAGCGGGCGAGGACAACGAGCTCGACCCGCTCCCGCTCGAGCAGCGCGACGAGGGCCTGCTCCTGCGCCGGCTTGCCGCCGGGCCCGTCCACGGGCAGGTGGTGGAACGGGACGCCGAAGAAGTCGCAGGACGCCTGGTGGTCGGGGTGGTTGCTCACGACGACGACGACGTCGCCGACCCGCTCGCCGGTCCGCGCCCGCGACAGCAGGTCCAGCAGGCAGTGGTCCTGCCCGCTCACCAGCACGGCGACCCGGGGGACCCGCTCCGGGAAGCGCAGCTCGACCTCCATGGCGAACGGCTCGCTGACCTCCCGGAAGGCCGGCAGGACGTCGTCGTCGGCGAGGTCGAAGCCGTCGAGGGCGAACTCGACCCGCTGGAAGAACAGGCCCTCGTCGGCGTCGGTGTGCTGCTCGACGTCGACGATGTTGGCGCCGTGGCCGGACAGGAAGGCGGCGACGGCGGCGACGATGCCCCGGGCGTCCGGGCAGGTCAGCAGCAGCACCGCGGTGCGGCGCCCGGGCGGCGGCGCGGGCACGAAGGCGGAGCGCTCGGAGGGGGAGGGCGCCGTCATCGCCGGAGCCTGTCACGCCGCAGCCGCGTAGAGTGCGAGCACGACGACGCCGTTGGACGAAGCCGGACGAGCCGGCGCGGTCCCGCCACTGTGAGCGCCCGCGACTGCCCGAGAGGACGGCCGAGGGTGTGAGCCAGACAGTCCTGGCGTCGACCACCTCCACCCCGGGGCGCGGACCTCGGAGGAAGGCCTCCATGATCCTGCCCGGGCTGCTCGCGTGAGCGCCGCCTACCCGTTCTCCGCCGTCGTCGGGCTCGAGGACCTGCGCCTCGCGCTCGTCGTCAACGCCGTGTCGCCGGCGGTCGGCGGGGTGCTCGTGCGGGGTGAGAAGGGCACCGCCAAGTCGACGGTCGTGCGTGCGCTCGCCTCCCTGCTCCCGCCGGTCGAGACCGTCGAGGGCTGCCGCTTCTCCTGCGAGCCGGGAGACGACGACTGCCCGGACGCCGCCTCGCACGGCTCGCCCCTGGTCCGCCCGGCCCGGCTGGTCGAGCTGCCGGTGGGTGCGTCCGAGGACCGGCTCGTCGGCTCGCTGGACCTGGAGAAGGCCCTCACCTCCGGCGTCTCGGCCTACGAGCCGGGGCTGCTCGCCCAGGCGCACCGCGGCGTGCTCTACGTCGACGAGGTCAACCTCCTGCACGACCACCTCGTCGACCTGCTGCTCGACGCCGCGGCGCTCGGGCGCTCTTACGTGGAGCGCGAGGGCGTCTCGGTCCAGCACGCCGCGCGCTTCCTGCTGGTCGGGACGATGAACCCCGAGGAGGGCGAGCTGCGGCCGCAGCTGCTCGACCGGTTCGGGCTCACCGTCGAGGTGGCCGCCACCCGCGACCCCGTCGAGCGGGCCGACGTCGTGCGCAAGCGGCTCGCCTACGAGGCCGACCCCGACGCCTTCGCCGCCCGGTATCGCGACGACGACGCCGCCCTGGCCGCCCGCATCGCCGACGCCCGGGCGCTGCTGCCGTCCGTCCAGCTGTCCGACCGGGCGCTGCGCGAGGTCACGACCGTGTGCGCCGCGTTCGACGTCGACGGACTGCGGGCCGACCTCGTCACCGCCAAGGCGGCCCTGGCGCTCGCAGCCTGGGACGGCCGCACCGACGTCACCACCGACGACGTCCGGACCGCGGCGCGCCTCGCCCTGCCGCACCGCCGCCGGCGCACGCCGTTCGAGGCGCCCGGGCTGGACGAGCAGCAGCTCGAGGACGCCCTGGCCGACGCCGACCAGGGCCCGGAGTCCCCGGACGACCCGCCGCCGTCGGGCGGGGGTGGCCAGGCGCAGCAGCAGCCGACCACCGAGGCCGCGGCGGACGGGCAGACCGAGGCGGAGCCCGCAGGAGCCAGCGCCTCGACCGAGCAGCAGCAGTCTGCCGCGCAGCAGCCGTCGGAGGAGACCCAGGACGGCGGTGCCGACGCCCCTGCCCCGGGCGAGCGCACCGACGACGCCGGCGACCCCTTCCGGGCCGTGCCGCTGCGCGTCCCCGGTGTCAACCGCCGTGCGGGCGCGGCCGGACGCCGGTCCCGCACCAGCGGCGACACCGGGCGCCTCACGGGCGACCGCGCCCCGTCCGGGCGCCTCACCTCGCTGCACCTGGCGGCCACGCTCCGGGCCGCCGCTCCGCACCAGGTCGGCCGCGGACGGTCCGGCCCCGGTGTCGTGCTCCGCCCGCGGGACCTGCGCCAGGCGGTCCGCGAGGGCCGCGAGGGCAACCTGGTGGTGTTCGCCGTCGACGCGTCCGGCTCCATGGCGGCCCGCTCGCGCACCTCGGCGGTCAAGGGCGCCGTCCTGTCGCTGCTCACCGACGCCTACCAGCGCCGCGACAAGGTCGCCCTGGTGTCCATGCGCGGCAGCGACGCCGAGCTCCTGCTGCCCCCGACCTCGTCGGTGGAGGCGGCCGTCGCGCGGCTGCGCACGATGCCGACCGGGGGCCGCACGCCCCTGTCGTCGGGGCTGCTGCGGGTCGCCGAGCTGCTGCGGGTCGAGCAGGTCCGCGACCCCGCGCGCCGCGCGCTGGTCGTCGTCGTCACCGACGGCCGGCACACCAGCGGCCCGCCTCCGGAGCTCGCCGCCGCGCACCTCGCGCGCACCGGTGCCGCGTGCGTCGTCGTCGACTGCGAGAGCGGACCGGTCCGGCTCGGCCTCGCGGCGACCCTCGGCCAGCAGCTGGGCGGCGTCGCGCTGCGGCTCGAGGAGCTGTCCGCCGACTCGCTCACCCGGGTCGTGAAGGCGGTGGCCTGACATGCCCCAGGGCCAGCCGGAGTCGGTGCCGGACGACGGGCTCAACACCCGCCAGCGCCGCAACCGCGCGCTGCTCGTGGTGCACACCGGCGAGATGAAGGGCAAGTCCACGGCGGCGTTCGGGCTCGCGCTGCGCGCCTGGAACCAGGGCTGGCCGATCGGGGTCTTCCAGTTCGTCAAGAGCGCCAAGTGGAAGGTC
>JAOPWW010000401.1 GCA_025965495.1 Frankiales bacterium | reverse complement strand
GGCCTGCCGCGTCACCTCCACGACGGGCGCACCCGCCCGGACCACCACCCCAGGAGGAACCGTGAAGACCCTCACCTGCCGCCAGCTCGGCGGGCCCTGCGACACCGCCCTGACCGGATCCAGCGCCGATGACGTCATCAAGGCCCAGGTGCAGCACCTGCGCGACGCCGTCGGGGCGGGCGACGCGGCGCACGAGCCGGCGAACCGCGACATGGACGGGCGCTGGAAGCACCCGGTGCGCGCCATGGGCTGGTACCGCGACGCGAAGCGGGCCTTCGCCGACGCCTGAGCCCGGACCGGGGCGCGCGTCAGTCGCCTGAGCCCGGACTGGGGCGCGGGCAGTCGCCTGACCCGGGACCGGGGTGCAACGGCAGTTGCCTCAGCCGGGACCGGGGCGCAGGTCACTCGCCCGCGCCCCGGTCGACGGGCTCGGCCCCGGCCCGCCGCCGCACGCCGCCCAGGACGGCGGGGTCGGCGCGGAAGGCGATGCTGCGCAGCAGCCCGTCGACCACCGTCATGTCGAAGGCGACGCGCACCTCGCCCCGGTGGACCCACGCCGCGCCGGGACGGTCGTCGACGAACACCGGCAGGGCCGCCTTGGCCGCGCCGTCGAACAGGGCGGCGACGGCCTGCCGGCCCTCGAGGCGCTCCGGCGTCCCCATCGCCACGGCCGCGGCGTCGGCCGTGACGACGACGTCGGGCGCGAGCAGGGCGAGCAGCCGCGCCAGGTCGCCGCCGCGCGCCGCGTCGAGGAACGCGTCCACGACCTCCCACGCGGCGAGGCCGTCCACCGGAGCCGGGGCGGTCACCTTGGCGCGGGCGCGTGACGCGAGCTTGCGGGCCGCCGCCGGGGTGGTGTCGAGGACGGAGGCGATGAGCGGGAAGGCGAACCCGAAGGTGTCGTGCAGGACGAAGGCGACGCGCTCGGCGGGGGTCAGCCGGTCCAGCACGACGGTGAGCGCCCGGCCCACGGCGTCGGCCAGGGCGAGCGCGTCGGCCGGGTCGGCGCCCGGCGCCGCGACCTCCACCGACGGCGGCTGCTCGGGCACCGGCACGCGCGCCCTCAGCCGGTCCAGGCAGAGCCGGGTCGTGACCGTCGTCAGCCAGGCCGGCAGGGAGCGGACGTGCTCGTCGGTGCCGTCGAGGCGCAGCCACGCCTGCTGGACGATGTCCTGCGCCTCGGTCCGGTCGTGCAGCAGTCCCGCGGCCAGGCGCAGCAGGCGCGGCCGCTCGGCCTCGAAGGCAGCGGGGTCGGGCGAGCCGGTCACGGGTCCTCCTCGGGGGTGTCAGCAGGATGACGCAGGAGCGGGGCCCCGTGTGACAGCGCGTTTGACGGGGTGTCGGGGTCGGTGTGAGGGTCTGCCGGGTCGCGAGGCGGTCGCGGCGCACGAGCAGGGGGAGGGGCGGCTGTGCCTGGACGCTCCGGCGTGCCGCGGTCCCGCGACGGCGACAGCGACGGCGACACCGCCCGATCCGTCAGCGCCCGATCCGGCAGCGCCCGTCCCGGGAGCGCCCGAGCCGGCAGCAGCCCGGGCACCGACCTCAGCCCGAGTGCGCTGCTGGCCCGCACGACCGGCCTGGTCCGGTCCGCCGTCGAGGTCGCCTTCGGCGTCCCGGAGGCGGGCCTGGCCACCGCCCGGCTGCTCCTCGGGCTGCCGGCCCGCCTCGACGACCTGCTCGAGGAGCTCGTGGTCGACGTCGCCCGGCTGTCGGCCGTTCTCGCTGCCGTCGAGCCGCTGCCCGCCGTCCTCGGCCAGGTCCTGCGCCAGGCGGCCGGGGTCGTGGAGGACCTCGGGCCGGTCGCGGCGAGCGCCGCCGCCGTCGTCGGGGAGATCCGGCCGCTGGTCCTCGACGTGGGTGCGACCGTCGCCGGCGCGGGGGCCGGCCTGCAGGAGGTCGTCCGGCTGACCGCGTCGGTGGCCGGCGTCGAGGAGCGCATCCGGCGCGTGGTGACCGACCTCGAGCCGCTGCTGTCGGCGCTCGCCGCCCTCGACCCGGCGCTGCCGTCGCACCTGGCGTCCGTGCTCGCCGACGCGGTCCCCCTGCTGGCCGGCGTCCGCGACCTCCCGCAGGACCTCCTCGACGAGGCGCTCGCGACGCTGCGGCGCCTGCCCTCCCTGCTCGACGACGTCGAGGGCCGGGTGCTGCCGTCGGTCGAGTCCCTCGAGGGGCTGGTGCCGGTCGTCGCCCAGCTGGGCGTCGGCGTCGGGAACCTCAACGTCGTCGTGGCCGACGTCGGTGCGCTGCTCGGCGGGATCCCGGGAGCGAGCCGGCTGGTCCGCCGCGGCGAGCGGCCCGCGCGCTCCTGACCGACCGGGCGCCCCGCTCCCCGCGGGAGCAGGGCGCCGCGGCGCTCAGCCGCTGACGGGGCGGTCGGCCTTCCGAACGGGCACGGTGCGCAGCAGCCGGCGGTTCGCGAACTCGAACATCGCCAGCTCGGAGAGCTCGCGGCCGTAGCCGGACCGCTTGACGCCGCCGAAGGGCAGCTCCGGGGAGGAACCGGTCGGCTGGTTGATCCACACCATGCCGGCCTCGAGCCGCTCGGCGACCGAGCGGGCGCGGTCCAGGTCGCTGCTCATGACAGTGGCGCCCAGGCCGAAGTCGCTGTCGTTGGCCAGCGCGACGGCCTCGTCGGCGTCCTTGACCTTGTAGACGACCGCGGCCGGCCCGAACAGCTCCTCGCGGAACGCCCGCATGTCCGGGGTGACGTCGGTGAGGATCGTCGCCTGCACGAACGCCCCGGCGTGGTCCGGGCGGCCGCCGCCGGCCACCACGGTCGCGCCCTTGTCGATCGCGTCCTGGATCTGGGCGTGCAGGTCCTGGGCGGCCTTCTCGCTCGACAGCGGCGCCAGCGAGGTGCTGGGGTCGGCAGGGTCGCCGGGGGCGAAGGACGCGAAGGCCTGCTTGAGGCCCTCGACGAACGGCTCGTAGACGTCCTCGGTGACGATGAGGCGCTTGGAGGCGGTGCAGGCCTGGCCGGTGTTCTGCATCCGCCCCGTCGTCGCGGCCTTCACGGTGGCGGCGAGGTCGTCGGCGTCCAGCACGATGAACGGGTCGCTGCCGCCGAGCTCGAGCACCGACTTCTTGAGGTGCTTGCCGGCGAGCGCCCCGACGGCGCTCCCGGCCCGCTCGCTGCCAGTCAGCGTCACGCCCTGGACGCGGGGGTCGGCGACGACCTGCTCGACGTCCTCGATCCGCAGGTAGGTGTTGGTGAAGACGCCCTCCGGGGCGCCGGCGTCGAGGAACAGCTGCTCGATCGCGGCCGCGCACTGCGGGGTGATCTCGGCGTGCTTGAGGATCACGGTGTTGCCGAGCACCAGGTTCGGCCCGGCGACCCGGACCACCTGGTAGAAGGGGTAGTTCCACGGCTCGATGGCCAGCAGCACGCCGACCGGGCGGGTCTCCACGACGGCCTCGCCCTTGCCCATGAGCGGCGTGATCGACGTCGGCTGCAGGAAGCCCGGGCCGTTGTCGGCGTAGTAGTTCAGGATCATCGCGCACAGCTGCAGCTCGCCAGTGGCCTCGGGCGCCCGCTTGCCCATCTCGCGCGTGATCAGCGCGGCCAGGGCCGGGCGGCGCTCGTCCATGAGCTCCGCGGCACGCCGCACGACGGCGGCCCGCTCCTCGACGGGTCGCTGGCGCCACTGCTCGTAGGCGGCGTGGGCCCGCCCGATGATCCCGTCGACCTGGTAGGTCGGGGTGAAGGGGAACTCCTGCTCGGTCTGCCCCGTGAAGGGGTTCACCGTCGCGTAGCGCCGCTCGGCGGAGTCGCTGGCGGTCGTGGACGGGTCGGTGCTGCTCTGCGTCACGCGCTGGTCCTTCGTCGTGGAGGTCGTGGAGGTCGTGGAGGTCGTGGAGGTCGTGCAAGGCCTACCCCGTCCGGGCCTCCCGTGACGACCCGCACCACGACGAGGACGGCCAGCACCACGACGCGACCCGCGTGGGAGCCTGCGGGACGCGCTCGCCGACCGGGAGGACTGTCGTGGGACCAGTGGTCTGCTCCATGGGGGTGTCGCTCGACGGCTACGTCGTCGGGCCGGACGGCGGCTTCGACTGGGCCGCGCCCGACGAGGAGGTGTTCCGGGCGGCCACCGACGAGGTCCGCCAGGTCGGCGTCCACCTGCTGGGGCGGCGGCTCTACGAGACGATGCTGTACTGGGAGACCGCCGAGCAGGACCCGTCGCTGGGCGAGCTCGAGCGCGACTTCGCCGTCCTGTGGCGGTCGCTCCCGAAGGTGGTGCTGTCCACGACGCTGACCGTCGTCGAGGGGACCAACCGGCTGGCCGCCGGCACCCTCGAGGAGGAGGTCGCGCGCTGGCGGGACGAGCCGGGCGACGGCGCGATCGCGGTCGGCGGCGCCGCCCTGGCGCACGCGGCCGCCGCGGCTGGGCTGCTCGACGAGGTCCGGGTCCGGGTCCACCCGGTGCTCGTCGGCGGAGGCACCCCGTTCTTCCCGCGCACCGCGGAGCACGTCGACCTCGAGCTGGTGCAGAGCCGCACCTTCGGCTCCGGCGTCGTCGCCCTGCGCTACCGGGTCGTGCGCTGACCTGAGGGCCCCGCGGTGGCCACGCGGACCGTCAGGCGGGTGGGCTCTCGAGCCGGCCGCGGTCGTCGTCCTTGAGCCGCACCCCGGACAGGCCGAGGCGGCGCATCTCGCGCAGCAACCGCGCGACGGTCGCGCCCGCGACCTCGTGCGACTGGCCGGCCGGGGGCCGGACGTTCGAGACGCAGTTGCGCTCGCTGTCCAGGCGCCCCGGCCGGGGAGCCCAGGTGACGTAGGCGCCGAGGCTGTCGGGGGCGGACAGGCCGGGGCGCTCGCCGAGCAGGACGACGACGGCGTCGGCGCCGAGCGCCGCCCCGACCTCGTCGCCGAGCGCGACCCGGGCCTGGGTGGCCACGACGACCGGGCCGACCGACCACCCGTCCAGACCGGCCAGGGCCGCCCGGAGCGTCGGCACCGCGTGGGCGTGCACGGCCCGCGCCGACAGCCCGTCGGCCAGCACGAACACGACGTCGTACCGCCCGCGCGGGAGCCGGACGTCCGGGCCGAGCCGGCGACCGAGGTCGGGCCGCTGCAGGTAGGTCGCTCGGTCCGGAGCGGCGCTCGGGACGACGAGGTGGGGGAGGTCGCCGAGCTGGGCCTGCAGGGCCGCGACGTCCAGCACCTCGTGGACCGCGTCGCGGGCGAGCGCGTGGTCGGCGGCGAGGTCGAGCACCGCGGAGGTCGGGAGCGCGTCGCCGGCGCGGCCGAGGCCGATCCGGGCCCGGGTCGCGGCCCGCAGCAGCGCCCAGGGGTCGGCGTCCGCGCTGTCGGCGGCGGGCAGGCGCGTCACGGGCCGAGGACCCGCCGGCCGAGGGCGGACAGGACGGAGTCGGACGGCGGCAGCTCGCGGACCCGCCCGTCGTCGTCGAGCAGCCCGACACTCCCGAGCCACGCCTCGAACTCCGGTGCCGGGCGCAGGCCGAGGACCCTGCGGGCGTACAGCACGTCGTGGAACGCGAGGCTCTGGTAGCCCAGCATGACGTCGTCCGACCCGGGGACGGCGATGACGAACGAGCACCCGGCGACGCCGAGCAGGGTCAGCAGGGTGTCGGTGTCGTCGGCGTCCGCCTCGGCGTGGTTCGTGTAGCAGACGTCGACGCCCATCGGCAGGCCCATGAGCTTGCCGCAGAAGTGGTCCTCGAGCCCGGCCCGGGTGATCTGCTTGCCGTCGTAGAGGTACTCCGGCCCGATGAACCCGACCACGGTGTTCACCAGCAGGGGGTCGTAGGCGCGGGCGACGGCGTAGGCGCGGGCCTCGAGGGTCTGCTGGTCCACGCCGTGGTGGGCGCCGGCGGACAGCGCGCTGCCCTGGCCCGTCTCGAAGTACATGACGTTGCTGCCGACCGTCCCGCGCCCGAGCTCGGTCGCGGCGGTGCGGGCCTCGGCGAGCAGGTCGAGGGTGATGCCGAAGCCGGCGTTGGCGGCCTGCGTGCCGGCCACGGACTGGAAGACGAGGTCGACCGGGGCGCCCCGGTCCAGGACGTCGAGCGTCGTGGTCACGTGCGAGAGCACGCAGGTCTGCACCGGGACGTCGTAGCGCTCGCGGACCTCGTCGAGCAGCAGCAGCAGCTCGGTCGTGGCGCGGGGGCTGTCGGTGGCCGGGTTGACGCCGATGACGGCGTCGCCGCAGCCGAGCAGCAGGCCGTCCAGGGTGCTGGCCAGCACCTCGCGCGGGTCGTCCGTCGGCGAGTTGGGCTGCAGCCGGCTCGCCAGCGTCCCGGGCAGGCCGATGGTGGTCCGGAAGGAGGTGACGACGCGGCACCTGCGGGCGACGGCGACGAGGTCCTGGTTGCGCATCAGCTTGCTGACCGCCGCCGCGACCTCCGGCACGACGCCGGGGGCGAGGGCCGCCAGCGACGCCTCGTCGGCGGCGTCCGACAGCAGCCAGTCGCGCAGGCCGCCGACGGTGAGCGAGGCGACGGGCGCGAAGGCCGCGCGGTCGTGCGTGTCGAGGATCAGCCGGGTGACGTCGTCCGCCTCGTAGGGCACGACCGGCTCCTCGAGCAGGGCCGTCAGGGGCACGTCGGCGAGGGCGCGGCGCGCCGCGACGCGCTCGGCGGCGGACCCGGCGGCGATCCCGGCCAGCACGTCGCCGGACCGGGCCGGGCTCGCCCTCGCGAGCAGGGTGCGCAGGTCCGGGAACACCCAGGTCCGGCCCCCCACGGTGCCGGTGCGCGCGGTCACGGCCCCGACGTCGTCCGCAGTCCTGCGCCGATCCGGTAGCCGGCGGCGAGCAGGGCGAGGTCGTCCGACAGCGCCGCCCCGGTCGCCCGGCGCAGGGACGCCAGCAGGTCGTCCAGGCAGGTCTGGAGGTCGCCGGAGGGCAGGGCGGCGAGCAGTCCGGCGACGTCGACGAAGCTCCGGTCGGGGCGCCGGGCTTCGAGCAGCCCGTCGGTGAACAGCAGCAGCCGGTCGTCCGGGAGCAGCCGGTGGGTGGTCACGACCGGCGCCGCTCCGAGTCCCAGGGGCGGGCACGGTCGGGTCTCGAGCGCCGTGACCGCGCCGTCGCGCAGGAGCACCGCACCGGGGTGGCCGCACGAGGCGGTCCGGAGCGTGCCGTCGTCGGCGATCTCCGCGAGGAGCGCGGTGACGAAGTCCTCGTCGTCGCTGAGGTACTGGCTCATGCGCCGGTCCAGCTGGACCGCCACGTCCTCGAGCGCGTCCAGGTCGGCCGCCGCCGCCCGGAACTCGCCGAGCACGACCGTGGCGTTGCGGACGGCCTCCAGGCCCTTGCCCCGGACGTCGCCGATGAGCAGCCGGACCGCCCCCGGACGCACGACCACCTCGTAGAGGTCCCCGCCGATCTGGGCCTCCGCGGCCGCACCGACGTACCGGGCGGCCAGCGTCACGGGCCCGACCCGGTCGGGGGGCGGTGCGAGGATCGCGCGCTGGGCCGCCTCCGCGATCCGCGTGACGGCCGCCAGGCGCCCCTGCTGGACCGCGAAGCTCGTCGCGTTCTCGGCCGCCAGCGCGGCCCGGCGGGCGAGGTCCTCCACGAAGGCGACGTCGTCGGGGTCGAAGCGCCGTCGCCGGTCGCTGCTGAGCAGGCTGATCGCGCCGAAGGTGCCGTGCCGGCCGGTGAGCGGCACCGTCAGGACCGCCGCCATCCCGACCTCGCGCAGCAGGCCGAGGTGCCGCTCGTCCACCGCGCCCGCCTGGAGCATCTCGTCGGTGATGTCGTTGTGCAGCTCGCTGACGCCGGTGCGCAGGACGCCCGCGACGCCCGTCGTCGCGTCGGGGTCGGCCGGGTAGTCGTGCGCGACGGTGCGGGCCCACGCCACCCGGTCCGGTCGCCGGTGCGCGATGGCGACGTCGACCAGGGCGCCGGTCCGGTCGTCGCGGAGGTGGACGACGCACCAGTCGGCGATCCTCGGCACCACCAGCTCGGCGATCGTCGTCATGGTCGTGGCGACGTCCAGGCTCCCGGACAGGGCCGCGGAGGCGTCGGCGAGGAAGCGCAGCTTGTCGGCGGCCGCGCGCGTGCGCTCCTCGCTGAGGGTCCGGGCCAGCGACTGGGCCGTGGCGTCCGCCAGGGTGCTGACGAAGCCCGCGTCGCGTCCCGGGTCCGGGCGGACGCCGGGGAAGGTGACCGACAGGATCCCGAGCGGCGAGCCGGCTGCCGTGAGCGGGGCGACGACGAGGGTCCGGTCGCTGTCGAAGACGCCGGCGAGCCGCGGGAACGCGGCCTCGAGCTCGCGCAGCCCGGTCCAGACCAGGGGCCGCCCCGCGGCCAGCGCCGCTCCGCCGGGGAGCGTCACGTCGTCGGCGGGGACGCTCGCCCACGCGGCCCGGACCTCCGGGTCGTCCTGCGTGTAGGAGACGGAGACCAGCTCGCCCTCCACGACCAGGTGCAGCCGGGCCGCGACGGCTCCCAGGCTCGTGGCCTTGTGGGTGACCGTCTCCACGACGTCCACCCGGGTGGAGGCGGCGCCCAGCTCGGCCGTGAGGTCCATCAGCAGGTCGAGCTGGTGGGCGAGGTCCTCGGCGTCGCCGCGGGCCTGCTGCTCGGCCAGGAACAGCAGGCTGCGCTGCAGGGCGAGGGCGGCGGTGTCGGCGAGGGCCTGGACGAAGCGACGCTCGGCGTCGTCGAACAGGGTGGGCCGGTCGAAGGCGAAGCGGACGACGCCGAGGGCGACCTCGCCCGCCACCAGCGGGACGGCGCAGGTGGCGACCGTGCCGGCCTCGAGCTCGGCGAGGTCCGGGAACAGCGCGTCGCGCTCGGCCGCGGACTCGACCCACACGGCCCGGCCGGTGCGCAGGACGACCGGCCCCGGGAGCTGGGCGTCCTGCAGCGACGCCGCCTCCAGGATCGCGCGGTAGCGGGTGTCGAAGCCGGTCACGGCCAGGACCCGCAGGTGGTCGCCCTCCAGCAGGGACACGCCGCCGCCCGACGCCCCGAGCACCTCGGTCCCCGCGACGACGACGGCGGCCGCGACCTCCTCGGGGGTGAGCTGGCCGGCCACGGCCGCGCTGATCCGGTGCAGGCCCGCGGTGCGCGACACCTGGACGTGCAGGTCGGCGAGCGCGGTCACCTCCTCGGCGAGGGCGTCCGGGAAGCTCCGTCCCGCCGTCGGTGTCCGGGAGGTGGCGGCACCGAGGACCGCGCCGGCGTACCAGCGGCGCAGGACGCGGTGCACCGGTGGGGTCTGCAGGGTCAGCATGCGGGCCGCGGCGGCGTACCGGTCCACGTCCTCCAGGGCCGCCAGGTACCGCTCCGCGGCCTGCGCTGCCGTCGGGGACACCGGCAGCACCAGCTCGGTCGTGGCGGCCCCGGCCCGGGAGGCCGCCAGGGCCTGCTCCTTGATCCGCGCGCGGACCCCCGCGAAGCCCTGCACCGCGGCGACGGCGGCGTCCAGCACGGGAGCGGCCGGGTGCGGGGACCCGGGGGAGGTCGCGAGGGTGAGCTCCCGGACGACGTTGTCGACGTGGGCCTCGGCCTCCAGCAGGAGGGACGTCGCGACGGCGCCGAGGTGCACGGTCACCGGTCCGGCGTCGTCCTCGTCCTCGTCGGGCCAGGCGGCGAGCAGGGCGTCGGCGTCCCACTGCGGCAGCGCCTCCAGGCACGCGGACGCGGCGTGCTGCGGGTCCAGCTCGGCCCAGACCCGCTTGCGCCCGTCCCCGCACGGCTCGACGCCCCACCGGCTCGCGAGCGCGGCCACCAGCCGCAGCCCGCGGCCGGTCAGGGGCAGGTCGCCGTCGTGCGGGCCGTCGTCGAGGGCGCGGGGCATGGGCCCGCCGGCGTCCTCCACCACGACGCGCAGCCGGGCGGGCTCGAGGTCGACGGTCAGCCGGACCTCGCCGTCCCCGCCGTGCAGCAGCGCGTTGGTGACGAGCTCGGTGACGACGAGCTCGGCGTCGTCCACCACCTGGTCCGCCGCACCGCGCAGGACCTCGCGCACGTGCTGGCGCGCGGTCCGCACGTCGGCGTCGCCCCGGGTCCCCCCGGGCAGCCGAAGGCTCGCGACAGCCACGGGTCCCGCCCCCTCCTGCTGCTCCTGCCCGACAGGAGCCCCGGCGAGAGCCAACCGCAGGGTCCGCCCGCGCGCCAGTCCCGACCCGGCGCGGCGCCCGCGCCGGCTCAGGGCGGTGGCGCCACGCTCTGCCTGGTCACGAGCGTCGGCGGGATGCTCGTCCGCTGCCGGCCCCGGTCCTGTCCCTCGACCTGGGCGAGCAGCGCGGACAGCCCCTGCCGCCCCAGCTCCCGGAAGTCCTGGCGCACCGTCGTCAGCGGCGGGGAGAAGTAGCTCGCCTCCGGGATGTCGTCGACGCCGACGACGCTCACGTCCTCCGGCACGCGTCGCCCCTGCTCCCACAGCGCGCGCAGGACGCCCAGCGCCATCTGGTCGTTCGCCGCGAAGACGGCGGTGACGTCGGTCCGGGCCAGGTGCCGCCCGGCGTCGTACCCCGACGCCGGGCTCCAGTCCCCGCGCAGCACGGGAGGAGGCACGGCACCGACCCGGTGCAGCGCCTGCTCCCAGCCGGTCCGCCTGCCCTCGGCCTCGTGCCACTGCTCGGGTCCGGCGACGTGCCAGACGGTCCGGTGCCCCGCCTCGAGCAGGTGCTCGGTCGCCAGCCGCCCGACGGCGACCTGGTCGACCGACACGACGCGGACCTCGCCCGCAGGCTGGCCCTCGACGACGACGACGGGCACGCCGCACGCGGCCTCGAGCAGGGCCGCGCCGTCGCTCGGCACCGGGGCGATGACGACGATGCCGTCGACGCCCTGGCGCAGCAGCAGCCCGGTGCTGCGCCGCAGGGCCTCGGGCTGCGTCGAGGGCAGGTCGACGACGGTGACGGCGTAGTCGGCTGTCCGCGCCGCCGCCTGCACCCCGGCGAGCACCGAGGCGGGGCCGAACAGGGTCCCGGACATGCTCAGGACCCCGAGGGTGCGGCTGCGCCCTGTGACGAGCGCGCGGGCCGCGGTGTTGGGCCGGTAGCGCAGCTCGTCCATCGCCGCGACGACCCGTGACCGCGTGGTCGGGCTGACGCTCGGGGAGTCGTTGATGACGCGCGAGACCGTCTGGTGACTGACGCCGGCCCGGGCGGCGACGTCGGCCATGGAGGGCGGGCGCGAGCGGGTCCGGGACGCAGGGGGGTCCTCCGCCACGTCCATGCCCGCCCCTGTCCTCGCTGCGCCGTGATCACGCGCGTCCCACCGTACGACGACCTGGTCCGCCTCAGGCGCGCAGGACGGCGGGGGTCGCGGCCCGGAGCATCCGGGCCGCCTCCTCCGGCGGGACGTCGTTGACGAAGACGTCCATCGCGGACTCCGAGCCGGCGAGGAACTTGAGCTTCCCGGGCGAGCGGCGGGACGAGAACAGCTCCAGGTGCAGGGCGGCGTCCGCCCGGCCGGAGCGCACCGGCGCCTGGTGCCACCCGGCCACGTAGGGCATCCGGAGACCGAACAGCCCGTCGAGCCGCTGCAGGACCTCGAGGTAGACCGGTCCGAAGTCGTGGCGCTGGTCCTCCGACAGCGCGGGCAGGTCGGCGACGCGGTCCCGCGGGTAGAGGTGCACCTCGAACGGCCAGCGCGCCGCTGCCGGCACGAAGGCGACCCACGACCGGTTCGCCGCGACGAGCCGGCTGCCGTCCGCGACCTCGGCCGCGACGAGGTCGTCGTAGAGCGACCGCCCGGTCCGGGTCCGGTAGCGGCGGGCGGCCGCGGTCCGGCGCCGGGTCCGGGGGGTGACGAAGGGGTAGGCGTAGACCTGGCCGTGCGGGTGGGCCAGCGTCACCCCGATCTCCTCGCCCCGGTTCTCGAACGGGAACACCTGGGCCACCCCGTGGAGCCGGCCGAGCTCTCGGGTCCGGTCGGCCCAGACGTCGAGGACCAGGCGCACCTTGTCCGGGGACAGCGAGGAGAAGGAGGCGCCGTGGTCCGGGGTGAAGCAGACGACCTCGCACCGGCCGGTCGCGGGGCCGCGGCGCGCCAGCCCGGGCAGCAGGTCGGTCTCCGGCTCGAGGCCGTCGCCGGCGCCGAGGGACGGGAAGCGGTTCTCGAACACGACGACGTCGTAGTCGCTGTCCGGGACCTCGCTGCTGCGGCCCGGCCGAGAGGGGCACAGGGGGCACTCGTCGGTCGGCGGCAGGAACGTCCGGGTCTGCCGGTGCCCGGCGACCACGACCCACTCCTCGACCGTGGCGTCCCAACGGCGGTGCGAGACCGACGACGCCGGCGCGAGGTCGCGCAGGTCGACGGCGTCCCGGACCACCTGCTCGTCCCGGTCGAAGTACACGATCCCGCGGCCGTCCGCGAGCGCCAGGGCGGTCCGCTTCACGACGACACCGTCACGACGACACCTCGACCACGACCTTGAGCCCGGTGCGGGCGGCGGCCGCGGCGAAGGCCGACCCGACCTCGTGCAGCGGGTACCGGCCGGTGACGAGGGCGTCGACGTCGACCAGGCCGCGCCGGACGAGGTCGATCGCGCGCGGGTAGACCTCGCCCATCCGCCGCACGACGGCGAGGGTCAGGCCCTTGCGGCGGGCGACCGAGGCCGGGAAGGCGGTGCGGTCGTCGTCCGGGATGCCCACCAGGACGACGCGGCCGCCGGGGCGGGCGCTGCGGACGGCCAGCTCCACGGCGCCCCGGCTGCCGACGACCTCGAGCACGACGTCGGCGCCGGGGGAGCCCAGGCCGGGCACGGCGTCGGGGGCGGTGAACACGCCGGTGGCGACCAGGTCCGCGGGGGTGTGCGCGGCGTCGGCGCCCGCGTCGAGGGCCGCCTGGCGCCGGTGCGCGAGCGGCTCGACGGCGACCACGCTGCCGGCCCCGGCCAGCCGGGCGAGCTGCACGAGGAGCAGCCCGATCGGCCCGCACCCGACGACGGTGACGGACGCGCCGAGCCGGACGTGGGCGAGGTCCATCGCGTGCAGGGCGACCCCGAGCGGCTCGAGGACCGTGGCACCGGCCAGACCGATCTCCGCCGGCAGCGGGTGCAGCCGCGCGGTCGGCCAGGCGAGCAGCTCCTGCAGGCCGCCGTCGGTGCTGCCGTGGCCGGCGAAGCGCACGTCCGGGCACAGGTTGCGGTGCCCGGTCCGGCAGACCGGGCACTGCTCGCACGGCACGGCGGGGTCGACCGCGACGGCGGTCCCGTCCAGGGGGCCGCCCTCGACGACGCCGGCCACCTCGTGGCCGAGCACCAGGGGGCGGGTCAGCCTCGCGTCGCCGATGCCGCCCTCGCCCCACCAGTGCAGGTCCGACCCGCACAGGCCGACCGCTCCGACGCGCACCAGGCTCTCGCCGGGGCCGGGGACCGGCGGCTCCTCGTCGTGCAGCCGGAGCTGTCCCGCTCCGGCCAGTCGCGCTGCCTGCACGGTCGTCCTCCTGTCGCTGTCGCTGTCCGGTGTGTGTGGTCCGGTGTCGTGTCGTGCGGCCTGGTTCCGTTGCGGGCGTCCTCACACGACGCGTCGGGCGCCGTCGGACGCCTGCACCGGGAAGACGGCGGGCGGCCGGAACCCGGCAGCGGCGAAGGCGTGCGCCGCTGCTGCCGCCACCTCCTGCTCGGCTCCGCGGGGGACGAGGGCGACGGCGCAGCC
>JAOPWW010000361.1 GCA_025965495.1 Frankiales bacterium | reverse complement strand
CGAGCACGACGGGCTCGGGCGTCATGAGGCCACCGGCGGTGTCGTCGCCGTAGGCGAGCAGGCTGCGGACCGGGCCGGCCTCGTCGGGCTCCATGAGGGTGAGCAGGCGCTCGGCGTCGGCGGCGGGCAGCTCGCCGAGCAGGTCGGCGGCGTCGTCGGGCGCCATGGCCTCCAGGACGTCGGCGGCGCGCTCGTCCTCCAGGCCCCCGAGCAGCTCGACCTGCTCGTCCTCGGGCATCTCCTCGAGGACGTCGGCCAGGCGCTCGTCGTCGAGGGCCGCGGCGATCTCGCCGCGGCGCTTGCTCGACAGGTCGTGCATGACGCCGGCGAGGTCGGCCGGCCGGAGCTTCTCGAAGACGGCGAGCATGTTGGCGGCGCCCTGGCCGTCCTCGGGCAGCGAGAAGCCGCTGACCTCGTCCCAGTCGAGCTGCAGCACCTCCGCCCGACGCCGCCCGCGCCCCTTGCGCACGGCGACGCGGGTGAGCAGGTAGTCGGTGCGGGTCTGCTCCATGGCGACGTCGAGAACGATGACCTGCGTCTCGGGCTCGGCCACGAGAGAGACGGTCCGGTCCAGCAGCTCCGCGATGACGAGCGTCTCGCCCGGGCGCTTGTCGAAGCGGCGCAGGCTGACGGTGCCGGTGCTGAGCAGGACGGCGTCGGGCTCGATCCGGGTGACGCGCCCCATCGGCACGAAGATGCGCCGTCGGGCCTGGATCTCGACGGCGAGGCCGAGCACGCGCGGGGCGTCGCGCCCGATCCGGAGCGCCACGACGACGTCGCGGACCCGCCCGACCTGGTCCCCGTTGGGGTCGAAGACGGGCAGCCCGGCGATGCGTGCGACGAAGACGCGGCCGACGGTGCTCACGGTGCGACCCTAGGGGAGGGTGTGCCGCACCCCGTCTCTCGAAGGAGCTCCTCGTGTCCGTGCTCGACCGCTTCCGCCTCGACGGCAAGGTCGCCGTCGTCACCGGGGCCTCCTCCGGCCTCGGGGTCGCCTTCGCCAAGGCCCTGGCCGAGGCCGGCGCCGACGTCGCCCTCGGTGCCCGCCGGGTCGACCGCCTGCCCGAGACCGGGGCGCTGGTCGAGGCCGCCGGACGCCGGTACGTCGCCCACGGCACGGACGTCTCCGACCCCGACCAGTGCACCGCGCTGGTCGCCCGCGCCATGGAGGAGTTCGGCCGGGTCGACGTCCTCGTGAACAACGCCGGCATCGGCACCGCCGTCCCGGCGACCCGCGAGACGCCCGAGCAGTTCCGGCAGGTCGTCGACGTGAACCTCAACGGCGCGTACTGGATGGCGCAGGCGTGCGGCCGGGTCATGACGCCGGGCAGCTCCATCGTCAACATCGGCAGCGTCCTCGGCCTCACCACGGCCGGCCTGCCGCAGGCCGCCTACGCCGCCACGAAGGCCGCGATGATCGGCCTCACCCGCGACCTCGCGCAGCAGTGGACCGCGCGCAAGGGCATCCGGGTCAACTGCCTGGCACCCGGGTTCTTCGCCTCCGAGATGACCGAGCAGTACCCCGACGGCTACCTCGACCAGATGATGTGGCGGGTGGTGGCGGGTCGCAAGGGCGAGGCCGAGGAGCTGGCGGCCGCGCTGGTGTTCCTCGCCTCCGACGCCGGCAGCTACGTCACCGGCCAGACCCTCGCCGTCGACGGCGGTCTGACGATCACCTGATGAGCACGCTGGCCTACCAGGTCGTCGACGTCTTCACCGACACCGCCTTCGCCGGCAACCCGCTCGCGGTGGTCCTCGACACCGACGGCATGACGACCGAGCAGCTGCAGGCGCTGGCTCGCGAGTTCAACCTGTCCGAGACGGCCTTCCCGCAGGTCTCCGAGAAGGCCGACTACCGGCTGCGGATCTTCACGCCGGCGACCGAGCTCCCCTTCGCGGGACACCCGTCGGTGGGGGCCGCCTGGGTGATGGCCCGGCTCGGTCGGGTCGACCGCGGCCCGGTGACGATGGAGTGCGGCGCCGGGCTGCTGCCGCTCGAGGTCGGCGACGACGACGTCACGCTCACCGGCGGGGAGCCGACCGACAGCGGGCCGCTGGACCCGGTGCCGCTGCTGGCCGCCGTGGGCCTGGACGCGTCCGCGCTGGCGGGCGGTGCGCCGCGGGCGTGCGGGGCCGGGATCGACTTCGCCCACCTGTTCGTGGGCCCGGGAGAGCTGGAGCGCGCCCGCCCCGACCTGCACCTGCTCGAGGGCCTCGGCCTGTCCGGCGTCAACGTGTTCACGATCGACGCGACCAGCCCGGACGAGGGCCTGCGGGTCCGCAGCCGGGTGTTCGCCGGCGGCGTCGGGGTCGCCGAGGACCCGGCCACCGGGAGCGCGCAGCTCGGGCTCGGGGTCTGGCTGAAGGCCGAGGGCTTCCTGCGGGAGGACCCGCGCTACGTCGTCGTGCAGGGCGTCGAGATGGGGCGGCGGTCGGTGCTGCGGTGCCGCGACCTGGGGGACCGCTTCTCGGTGACCGGCCAGGTCGTGCCGGTCGCGCGCGGCGAGGTCCTGCGCCCGTAGGGGTCCCTGCGCCCGTGGGAGGCCTGCGTCCTGCTCCTGGGTCTACGCGCCCGCCTGGAGTGCAGGACGCCAGGGTGCGCTGCGGCCCCGTGCGTCCTGCCCCTCGGTCTACGCCCCCGCCGCGCTTGCAGGACGCAGCCGCAGGACCCGGCTCCCCCGCGCCCAGCGCGCCGGCTGCTCCTCGCCGTCGGGGGCGTTCAGGCGCTCCGCGTGCAGGACCCGCACGGCGTCGTCGTAGCCCGGCGCCCCCGGCGCGACGACCTCGACCGTGGCGGACCACTGGCCGAGCCGGTCGCCCTGTCGGGCCCGGCTGCGCACCACGACCTCGACCTGCTCGGCGTCCGGGAAGGGCTGCTCGAGGCCGCCGGTCACCACCCAGGCGGCGTCGTCGTGCCAGACGTGCCAGACCGGCTGCTCCCGGCCGCCCTCGGCCGGTCGGACCCAGACCAGGCCGCTCTTGCGCGTCGCCTCGGCGAGCGGGTGGTCGGCGGTCACGCCTGCCATCCTGAAGGGCGTGACCACCGCCGTGCGCCCCGCCCCCGCGGTCCCGCGCGTCGACGCCCTGCTGCTCGTGGTCGCCCTGTGCGCGGTCTCGACGTCCGGCCCGCTCATCGCCGCGACCGCGGTCCCCGCCCTCGCCATCGCGTTCTGGCGCAACGCGCTGGCCGGCGTCGTCCTGGTCCCCGCCGTGCTGCTGCGACGGCGCGCGGAGCTGCGGGGGCTGTCGGGGCGCGAGGCCCGCCTGGCGCTCGGCGCCGGGGCACTGCTCGCCCTCCACTTCGCCGTGTGGATCCCCTCGCTGCGGTACACGAGCGTCGCCTCCGCCACGGCGCTGGTCGCGACCCAGCCGGTGTGGGCCGCGCTGCTCACCCGGCTGCGCGGCGAGCGCGTCCACCGCGCCGTCTGGACCGGGATCGCCGTCGCCGTGTCGGGCGCCCTCCTGCTGTCCGCCGCCGACCTGCGCGTGTCCGGCCAGGCCCTGGTCGGGGACCTCATGGCGGTCGCGGGCGGGGCCTTCGCCGCGGGCTACATGGTGGTCGGCAGCGAGGTGCGCCGCAGCGTCTCCACCACCACCTACACGACCCTCTGCTACGCCACGACCGCGCTCCTGCTGCTCCCGGTCTGCCTCGTCGGCGGCCAGGCGCTCTCCGGCTACGACGGCGTCGACTGGCTGCGGCTGCTCGCCCTGACCGCAGGGGCGCAGCTGCTCGGCCACTCGCTGTTCAACACGGTCCTGCGCTCGGTCAGCCCCACCGTCGTCAGCCTCTCGATCCTGTTCGAGATCCCCGGCGCGGCCCTCATCGCAGCGCTGTTCCTCGGGCAGACGCCGCCGCTGCTGGCCGTCCCCGCCGCGGTGCTGCTGGTGTGCGGCCTCGCCCTGGTCATCCGCACGGGGGACGGGACCCCGGCGCTGCCGGTCGAGTGAGGCGGCGCCTGCTGCTGCTCGTGGTCGCGGCCGCCCTGGTCGCCGGGGCGCTCGTCGTGATGACAGGAGCCCGCTGCACCTCCCGCGTGCCCGTCGTCCGCCGCTGGGCGGCGCAGACCGCCGCCGCCGTCGTGGGGCTGCCCGACGTCGTCGCCTCCCGCACCGAGGCCCTGGCCTGGACGGCCGCGGTGCAGGCGCTCGCGCCCCGGCTCGGCCCCGCCGACCACCTGCTCCCGCCCCTGCCGGGCACGGTGGACGAGAAGGTCGCGGGCGGGGCCTTCGCCGCGGGCTACATGGTGGTCGGCAGCGAGGTGCGCAGCAGCGTCTCCACCACCACCTACACGACCCTCTGCTACGCCACGAACGCGCTCCTGATGCTCCCGGTCTGCC
>JAOPWW010000314.1 GCA_025965495.1 Frankiales bacterium | reverse complement strand
GGCGGCTCGGCCAGAGGGTCGGCCCATGCCGCGGCCGGCGCTGTCCTCGACGTCGACGGGGACCGGGTGCTCGCCGCCCGGGCGGCCGTGTCCGGCCTGCCGTACGCCGTCGTCAGCCACCGGCCCGAGGCCGCCGCCCTCGCGGGAGCGACGGCGCTGGCCCGGTCGCTGCGCACCGCCGGTGCAGCGCTGCTGGTCGTGCTCGTCGTCGGCGGCCTGGTCTGGCGGCGCACGGTCGGCGCCCGGCGCTCCGCCCTCGCGCGGGAGCAGCACCGCGTCCTGGCGCTGCAGGCCGCGAGCCCCTGCGGCATCCTCGAGCTCGACCTCGACCTGCTCGTCACCGGCTGCAACGACGCCTTCCTGCGCCTGGTGGAGCGGGGGCGCGAGCAGGTGGTCGGCTTGCGCAAGGAGCAGCTGTTCCACCCGGACAGCCCCGGCGCCGACCCGGCCGCCCTCGCCGAGCTGGCCGCCGGCCGCCGCGCCGGGCTGGTCGGCCACCGCCTGCTCGCCCACGCGGCCGGGCACGCCGTCCCCGTGCAGCTCGACTGGGGCGTCGTCACCGACGAGGGTGGCCGCGCCCGCTCGCTGGTCTGCGTCGTGACCGACGTGACCGAGCAGCACGCGCTCCGCACGCAGCTCGAGCTCGCGCGCGAGCGCGCCGAGGTCCTGTGGCGCCAGGCGCCGATCGGCGTCGTCGAGGGCACCCCGGACGGCACCGTGCTCGGCACCAACGCCGCCTTCGCCCAGCTCCTGGGCTACACGCCGGAGGAGCTCGTCGGCACCCCCGCGAGCGCGCTGGCCGCGCCGGAGCAGGCCGGGGAGATCCGCGCGGGCACCGAGGAGCTCAAGGCCGGGCGCAGCTACGTCACCGAGCGCACCTACCTGGCCAAGGACGGCCGGCGCGTCCCCGTCCTGACCTCCGCCACGGTGCTCTACGACGCCGACGGCCAGGTGGAGCGGTTCGCCGGGTTCGTCGTCGACCTCAGCGAGGTGCACGCGCAGCGGCAGGCGCTGACCGACGCCCTCGCGGAGGTGGCCCGGCAGAAGGCCTTCACCGAGGCGGTGCTCGAGACCGTCGACGTCGGCATCGTGTACGTCGACGCGGACGGCACCGGCACGACCCGCAACCGCGCCGAGCGCGAGATGAGCGCCCTGCCGCCCACCGACGACGGAGGGCTCCCGGAGGCCCCGGTCGTCGACCTGCTCGACGAGGCCGGGCACGTCGTCGACCCCGACGAGCACCCGCTGGTCCGGGTCCTGCGCGGGGAGGACCCCGTCCCGCTGGAGGGTCGCCTCGGTCCGCGCGGCGGCCCGCACCGCGACGTCGTGGTCCGGGCCAGCCGCATCACCGGCGCGGCCGGCGAGGTGCTCGGCGCCGTCGTCGCGCTCACCGACGTCACCGCGGAGCGCGCCGCCTTGGCCGCGCTGTCGGCCGAGCGCGAGGCGCTCGCGGAGGCCCAGCGCCTCGGCCGGCTCGGCAGCTTCAGCGTCGACCCCGCCACCGGCACCTGGACGCTGTCCGACCAGCTGTACGAGCTCTGGGGCCACACCGTCGCGCGTCCCGGCATCGAGGCCCTGCGCGAGCAGATCGTCAGCCACACGCCGGAGGAGCTGGCTGCCGCGAGCGCGCAGGCCTTCGTCGACGGCGGCCGGCACCAGCTGACGCTCTGCCTCCGGCACGCCGTCACCGGTGAGGAGCGCTACGTCGTCTCCACCACCGAGGTGGTCCTCGGACCGGACGGGGCGGCGGCCTCCATCACCGGCACGCACCACGACGTCACCGAGGTCACCGAGGCCGAGCGCGAGGCCAGGCAGGCGCGGGCGTTCTTCGAGGCGGCCCTCGTGGCGACGCCGGACTACACGTTCATCACCGACCTGGGCACCGGCGCCGTCGTCTACGGGACGCCGGGCAAGGAGGTCCTGGGCATGAGCAGCGAGGCGCTGCAGGCGCTCGGCGCCGAGGCGGTCGCGCTGCTCCACCCCGACGACCGGGGGCGGCTGCTGGCCCTCAACGCCGAGAGCGCCCAGCTCGCCGACGGCCAGGTCCTGAGCATGCAGTACCGGGCCCGCCACACCGACGGCACCTGGCGCTGGCTCGCCCGGCGGGTCACCCCGTTCCGGCGGGACGACGACGGCGCCGTCACCCAGGTCCTCGGCGTCGTCCGCGACGTCACGGAGCTGGTGCACGCGGACGAGCGGCTCGCGCACGCCGCGCTGCACGACACCCTGACCGGCCTGCCCAACCGCCGCCTGCTCGCCGACCGGCTCGCGGCCGCGCTCGTGCGCAGCCGCGACACCCAGCGGGACGTCGCCGTGATCTACCTCGACCTCGACGGCTTCAAGCGGGTCAACGACGGCTTCGGCCACGGCGTCGGCGACCAGGTCCTCACGGTCACCGCCGAGCGGGTCCGGGGCGTGCTCCGCCCGCAGGACACCGTCGCCCGGGTCGGCGGCGACGAGTTCGTCGTGCTGGTCGAGGCCACCGACCGCCCGCCCGGCGAGCACCCGCGCGCGGACGCCGCCCCGACCGGGCAGGAGTTCGCCGAGCAGGTGGCGCGGCGCATCGTCGAGGCCGTGGGCGAGCCGATCGAGGTCGACGGGACCAGCCACGTCGTGACGGCGAGCGTCGGGGTCCGCTGCGTCCGCGCGGGCAGCCTGTCGGAGACCGACACCGCCGAGCAGGTCCTCGCCGACGCCGACACCGCGATGTACGACGCGAAGACGCACGGCAAGGACACCTTCGTGCTGTTCGCCCCCGGGCTGCGCAGCGACGGCGAGCAGCGCCGCCGCGTCGAGCGCACCCTGCGGGACGCCCTGGCCGGTCTGACGGGACCGGGCGGCGCCGTCGGGCTCCCGGTGCCCCGGTCGTCCCCGGAGGTCCGCTGCCCCCGGCTGCACCCGGTGTTCCAGCCCGTCTTCAGCCAGTCCGGCGCCCTGGTGAGCTTCGAGGCGCTGTGCCGGCTGACCGACGAGCACGGCGTGGCGGTGAGCCCCGAGCGGTTCATCGCCGTGGCCGAGGAGACCGGTCTGGTCCGGCGGCTCGGCGCCTTCATGCTCGACGCGGCGTGCGCCCAGCTCGCCGCGTGGCGGACCTCGGGAGCGCTCCCGCCGGCAGCAGGCTCCGGGGCCGGCCGGACCGGCGCGACGATGGCCGTCAACGTGTCTGCTGTCGAGGCGCAGGAGCCGGGCTTCGCCGACCGGGTCCGGGCCACGCTCGCCCGCCACGGCCTGTCCGGGCGCGACCTCGTGCTCGAGCTGACCGAGACCTCGCTGCTGCAGGCCGACCACTCCACCCTGAGCGGGCTGCGCCTGCTGCGCGCCGAGGGCACCGGCATCGCCATCGACGACTTCGGCACCGGGTACGCCAGCCTGCGCTACCTCGTGACGCTGCCGCTGTCGGCCGTCAAGATCGACGGCTCCTTCACCAGCGGAGTCCCCGACGACACGAGCAAGACCCGCATCGTGCAGGCCGTGAGCGCGCTCGCCGCCGACCTGGGGCTGGACTGCGTCGTCGAGGGCGTGGAGACCGCGGCGCAGCGGGCGGCCCTGCCGGCGAGCGTGCAGCTGCAGGGCTACCTGCTCGGCCGCCCGGTGGTGGCCGCCGAGCTCGACGTCGCCCGCCTCTGCCAGGCCTGACCCGCGGGCCTCAGCGCGGCGGCGGCGGCTTCCACGGGTCGGCGGGGTCGAACGACGGCGGCAGGGCAGGCTGCTGTCCTGGCTGCTGTCCTGGCTGCTGGCCCCACGGCGACCCGTCCCCCGCCTGCTGCGGCCCGCCGGGCTGCGGACCGTAGGGCTGCCCCCACGGCGCCGCGCCCCACGCCGGGTACGCCGGTCGCCGGCGGCGCCGGAGCACCAGCACGACGACCAGCACCACGCCGCTCAGCAGCAGCACGCCGAGCAGGCCCGCCCCGACCGCGACGTCGGTGACCGACGTGCTGCCGTCGTCGTAGGGGTCGCGGTCGACGTCGAGACCGGGCGGGCGGGGACCGAAGCCGGCCTGCAGGTCCGCCCGCGTGTACGACAGGGCCGGCGGCAGCTCGCCGTCGAGCCAGGGCACGCCGGAGGTCGGCTGGACGTCGATCACCGTCACCCGCGTGGCGAGGTGGTCCCAGACCAGCTCGGCCCCCTGCTTGCCCTGCGCCTCGTAGGCGGCCCGGTCGGCGGTCTCGCCCGGGTCGAAGTCGATCGTCACGCGGCGACCCGGGTCGGCCTCGAGGGTGTCGACGTAGGCGTCGGCGAGCCCGGCGTCCTCGAGGCGGCCGTCGATGTCGTAGATGTCGTCGGCGGACGCCGGAGCGGCGGGAGCGGCCAGGACGGCGGCGCCGGTCAGCAGGCCGCCGGCGAGCAGGCGGAGCGGGAGGGGGGACACGGCGACCATCCTCCCCGGAGACGCCGCGAGGGCGGCACCCCCTGTCGGGAGTGCCGCCCTCGGCGGTGCCGGCTGCCGGCTAGGGCAGGACGAGGTGCTGCGCCCCGCGCCCGTAGGACGCCGCGAGCAGCTCCTTGGCGTTGCGCGGGCTCTTGTTCAGGCGGAACACCGGCGCGGCGGGCAGGCCCTGGCCGAGCAGGGTCCACGTGGTGCTGCCGGCCTTGAGGTAGGCGACGCCGAGGTCGTTGGCGACCACGAGCCCGCCGTTGAACGGGAAGGCGTCGTTCGCGCCGACGTCGGGCAGGTTGTAGGAGACGTCCTTGAACGTCTCGCCCGCGTCGGTGCTCTTGAACACGTGCCCGGTCCCGACCTTGCTGACGTCGTCACCGAGCGAGCCCGGCGGGATCCAGCGCCGGCCGTACCCGCCGAGCGTCACGTAGACGGTCTTCGGGTTCGCCGGGTCGATCCGGACGGAGTTGATGTAGCGCTTCGGCAGGCCGGCCGCCTTGGCGACGTGCCAGCCGTCGGTGCTCCCGGCCTTGCCGGGCTTGCTGCCGCCGACGTTGGTGGCCAGGCCCGAGGAGAACGGGACGCCGCCGGTGACGATGTCGCAGTAGCCGCAGAACGCCGCGTAGCTGGCGTCCCCACGGGTGTCGACCGCCGACGGGGAGTTGTCGGGGTCACCGGTGCCGGACGTCGCCGAGGCGTCGCCCGGGTGGGTCCGCGTGCCGAGGTCGAAGACCGGCTGCCACTGGGTGGCGGGGTCGTCGGTCACGGCGTCGAGGGGCGTGCCGGTGGTCGGCGTGGTGACGTCCGGGCCGACCAGGTCCTCGTACAGGTGGCGCCCGCCGGCGATGAGGTGCTTGGCGTTCGTCGGGTCCATCTGGAACGGGGCGGCGAACAGGGCGCCGGTGGTGTCGGGCGGGGCGATGCTGGACCAGCTCTTGCCACCGTCCTTGGTCACGCTGATCGCGCCGTTCGTGTACTCCTCGTACCAGGTCTGGCTGTTCGCCGGGTCGACGGCCACGTAGAAGCCGTCGCCGCCGTAGGCCTCGATCTGCTTGCCGGCGGGGGTGATCAGGGCCGAGCCGTTGTCCTGCAGGCCCATGACGGAGGTGCCGTCCTTGGCCATCGAGACGTCGTAGGGCAGCAGGGTGGTGAACCCGTTGTTGATGCCCTTGCCCCACTTGTCGTTGTCGAGCGCCTCACCGGGGGCGAGCGTCTGCTTGTAGACGCCGCCGTCGTTGCCGGCCAGCAGGGTGACGCCGCCGGCGGTGCCCTTGGTCGGTGCCCACAGACCGGCGTGCTGGTCGGGGTGGGTGGTGTCGCCGAGGGTGCCGGTCGGCTTGTTCGACAGCGGGCAGTAGTTGATGGGCGTGTTCAGGCCGCCGCAGCTGTCCTCGGAGAAGTAGCGGCCGACGACGCTGTACTGCCCCGAGTTCGGGGTCGCGGGGATCGCGCCGCTGCCGGCCCAGACCTCCTCGAGGCCGAAGGCCAGGCGAGTGGGAACGCCGCTGGCGTCCGCGCTCGTCGGGTCGGGGGTGACCCAGCTGTTGTACCAGGACTGGATGCCCGGGGCGTAGGTCGCGCCCTGGGCGCCCTGCAGCGCGCTGCCGCCGGTGGGGAGGGCCAGCTGCGTGGCGTCGGCGAGCTTGGTCCAGGTCGCGCCGAAGTCCTTGGAGCCGTAGAGGCCGTCGAGGACGGTGTTGTTCGGGACCTGGCCGGTGGGGTCGGGGAAGTCGAACGCGACGCCCTCGCCGTTGAACTTCTTCTGGTCCTGCACGAGCGCGTAGACGTAGCCGTGGTCCTGCTTCGGCCCGAGCGCGGCGCCGAGCGACGTGCGCCCGACGACGTCGTCCGCGGCGAAGCCGGGGGCGTTGCTGCGGAAGACGAAGCTGCCGGGGGCGCCGGTGGCCGAGCTGTAGAGGCCGTTGCGCGGCGACTGCGGCTTGCCGAGGGCGTTGGGCTTGAGGCCCGCGCGCCAGCCGACGGCGGCCAGGACGGCGCCGCCGCCCTTGCCGGCCGCGTCGCTCTGCTTCACCGCGACGTCGGTGACGATGTTGGCGAAGAAGCAGGTCGGCTTCGTGGTGTCGGTGCACGTGGTCGGCAGCACGACGTTGGTGAAGCTCTTGCCGGCGTCGGCGGAGCGGTAGAGGCCCTTGCTCGTGGCCGCGTAGAGCACCGACGGGTGCTTCTGGTCGTAGGCGAAGGAGAAGGTCAGCGTGCCGGCGGGGACGCCGGTGGACTTGATCCAGTGCGCGCCGCCGTCGAGCGTGCGGAACACGCCCTGGCCCGAGAAGGAGGTCCCGCCGAAGGCCGGGTCGCCGGTGCCGGCGACGAGCGTCCGGGTGGTGCCGTTGATGAGGTAGGCGACCGCACCGGTGATCTGGGTCGGGAGCCTCTCGCCGATGGAGCGCCAGTTCGCGCCGTAGTCGGCGGTCGACCAGACGCCGCCGTTCGCGACCGCGGCGAACCAGTGCCCGTTGACGACGGGGTCGTAGGCGAGGTCCTCGACGCGGCCGGACAGGTCGTTCAGGCCCAGGCCGTTGACCTCGCCGTAGCCGTCGACGTTGGCGTCGAGCGGGCCCTTGCCGAGCGGGGACCACGACGCGGCGGGGGCGGTGACCGCGAGCTGCTTCTGGGCGGCGGTGGCGGCCTCGAGGGCGCCGGCCGCGTAGGTGTAGCCGCCGCCGCTGCGACGGGCCGCGAGGGAGGCGTTCATCGCCATGACCTCGGCCGCGGGCTCGGGCGAGCGGACCGAGCGGCACTCGCCGGCGGCCTGGGCCCGGCCGGTGAGTGCCTTGTCGGCGGCCTGCTGCAGGGGGGTGCCGAGGGCCGGGCCGGGCTCGCGCTCGAACACGGTGCCGGCGGGGCAGGACAGGGCGGCCGGACGGGCGGCCGCGGACGGGCTGCCCGCCGTCGCCGAGCCCCACGAGCTGGCCGCACCTGCGGCCGTCAGTGCTGCCGCGACCGCGAGGGCCACGGGCAGAGCGGTGCGCTTGCGCACGCGTCCTCCGGGAGTGTGGGGGGCGCCCCCGCGCGCGCGGGGGACTACCGACCAGTACGCCACGGGGACCCGGACTCCTGCTGCCGAACGGGCGAGAAGGGCGCAGATCACACCGGGGACGCCTCAGGGCGAGGCGAGCAGCTCCTGCTCGCGCTCCGGCGAGAGCTCGACCGCCAGCGGCGGCTCGCCCCGCTCCCGGTCCCACGCCAGCACCTCGGCGGCCGTCTGCTCCAGCGTCGTCGCCGGCAGCCCGGCGGCGTCGGCAGCGGCGCGGCTGCGGCGGAACATCACGTCCCAGCTCGGGTCGGGCAGCACCAGCGGGAAGCCCGGCTCGACGGCGGACGGGTCGACGGGCACGACCTCCACCGAGGTCCCGGCAGCGCGGGCGCAGGCCTGCACCAGCCCCGCAAGCGTCACCGGATCCGCGGGGCCCACGGCGTTGTACGTCCCGGCCCGGTCGTCCTCGAGCAGCCGGACGACGAGCCGGGCGAGGTCGCGGGAGTCCACCACCTGCACCGGCTGCTCGGGACGGGCCGGCAGCGCGACCCGTCCGCCGCGGGCGGCCCGCCGGACCCACCAGGTGAAGCGGTCGGTCGGGTCGTGGGGGCCGGCGACGATGCCGGGCCGGACGATCGTGGCCGCGTCGCCCCAGGCCGAGAGCACGTCGTCCTCGCACGCCACCTTGAGGGGTCCGTAGGTGGACGTGCCGACCTGCTCGGTGCCGCGCTCGGGCGGGAGCCGGGGCGTCGTCTCGAGCAGTCCGTCACTGGCCTGCGAGCGGTCGTAGACCGAGCCCGTGGAGACGAACAGGTACCGGCCGGCCCGGTCCCGCAGGGCCTCGCCCGCCTGGCCGACGTGGCGCGGGACGTAGGCGGAGACGTCGACGACGGCGTCCCAGGAGCCGCCCGCCAGGGAGGCGTAGTCGCCCGTCTTGCGGTCGCCGGTGCGGCGCTCCACGCCGGGGAACAGCTCGGCCCCGGTCCGGCCGCGGCTGAACAGGGTCACCTCGTGCCCCCGCCCGAGCAGGTCGTCGACGACCGCCCGTCCGACGAACGCCGTT
>JAOPWW010000312.1 GCA_025965495.1 Frankiales bacterium | reverse complement strand
GGCTCGTCGCAGCAGGCGACCGATCGCTGCCTCTGCAGCCCGGTCAGGACGACAGGCGTGCCGTGACGCCGTCGACCGCACTGCGGATGCCCGCGAGCAGCTCCGCATGGGTCAGCGCGTCCATGTCGGACGGCCAGAAGGGTTCGAACTGGCGCAGCGCAGCGATGATCAGGGTCGCCTCGTCCGGCGTCACGTCGATCGACACGTTCGCTCCGGGGTTCCCGCTCATGCCTCGACCGTAGGGTCAGCACGCGGCGACGTCGACAGGCGCACGCGGCGACGACGAGACCGTCTCCGCCGCCCCTGCCTCGACCGGCGGTCCGCGGCTCCGCTGCCGGCTGGATCGGGGAGTGCCCTCGGGGAGAGTGCACCGCCGACCGGGCGGGCCGGCTGCCCTGGTCCTCCTGGTGCAGGGCGAGCACACTGCGCGGGCTGCGTCATGTCCCGGCGATCGTGTCCGCCGTTCCCTGCTCCGGAAGGTCCGCCGTGCCGCACGCCTACCTCAGCCGCTTGACGACCCCGTCCGTCGAGGACGCGCAGGAGCGGTACGGCAGCCGCGACGTGCTGGCGCGCTACACCGCCGGGTCCGACCAGGGCGACGTGCTGGGTGGGGACGAGGCGGACTTCATCGCCGAGCGCGACACCTTCTTCCTCGCCACGGTCGGCGAGAGCGGTTGGCCCTACGTGCAGCACCGCGGCGGCCCCCCCGGCTTCGTCCGGGTGCTCGACGGCGGCGCCGCACTGGCCTGGGCCGACGTCCGGGGCAACCGGCAGTACCTGTCGGTCGGCAACCTGCTGACGAGGCCGCGTGTCTCGTTGCTGTTCCTCGACCAGGCGCACGCGCTGCGGCTCAAGGTCCTCGGGACTGCCGAGGTGCGGGACGTCCGCGACGGGGACCCGTCGGGGTTCGTGGACCAGCTGGTCGTGCCGGACGGACGGGCCACGGTCGAGCGCGTCATCCGCGTGCAGGTGCAGGGCTGGGACTGGAACTGCCCTCAGCACATCACGCCCCGCTACACCGCAGCCGAGCTCGCGCCGCTGCACGAGGAGGTGGCGCGCCTGCGCGAGGAGGTCCGCCAGCTGCGGTCCAGCGCGGGACGCGACGCGTGAACCGCGGGCAGGTCAGGTCCACGGGCCCAGCGTGCGACGCTCTGCCGCATGGACCTCGGACTCGCCGGCGCACGCGCCCTCGTCACGGGCGGTAGCAGGGGCATCGGCCTGGCGGTGGGGCGGGCCCTCGCGGCCGAGGGGGCGCGGGTCGCCCTGCTCGGCCGTGACGTCGATGCCCTCGCGGCTGCCGCCGTGCTCACCGGGCCCGGGACGCTCACGCTGACCGCCGACACGACCGACGACGTCGCCGTCCGGGCAGCGGTCGAGGCAGCTGCCGCGGAACTCGGTGGGCTCGACGTCGTGGTGAACGCCGCGGCGCCACGAGCGCGACCCGGACCGCCGGCGGGCCTGAGCGACCTGGACGACGACGACTTCCTGCTGCAGCTCGACACGAAAGCGCTGGGCTACCTGCGCGTCGTCCGCGCCGCCGCGCTCTACCTCGAGCGCGACGGCGGGGGCCGGGTGGTCAACGTGAGCGGCATGAACGCCCGGGCCACCGGCTCGATCACGGGCTCGGTCCGCAACATCGCCGTCGTCGCCCTCACGAAGAACCTGGCCGACGAGCTCGGCCCCCGGGGCGTCACCGTCACCTGCGTGCACCCGGGTCTGACCGTCACGGAACGCGTGGCGGACGACCCCGCCTACCTGGAGAAGGCTGCCCAGAACAGCCTCGGTCGGCCGGTCACCGCAGACGACGTCGCCGGCGTCGTGGCTTTCCTCGCCTCCCCGCGCGCGGCGGCCGCGAACGGCGCCGTGGTCACGCTCGACGGCGGACGCCCGGGAGCGCTCTGGGCGTAGGCCTCAGCGCTCGGCTCGGCCGCTGAGGTCCCGCGAGGTCTGGTCCGGACCGGGGCAGCAGGTCCCCGAGCCGGCCTAGCCTCCCCTCTGTGACTGGTCCGCGTCCCCCGCGAAGGGCCCGGCACGTGTGGGCTGGCGCGGGTGCAGCCGTCGCCGCTGTGGTGCTCGCCGGCGGGGGCTGGGCGCTCGGGACCGACAGGCCCGCGTCGAGATCCCCCGCGCCGGTCCGGCACAGCGACACCGCCTTCCTCACGCCCGGCGCTCTCACCCTCGAGGCCTGCGTCGGGGTGCCCAACGGCATCTGCCGCGCCACGCACGACCGCGCGCTGATCGCCGACGTGGTCGACGCGACCGACCGGGTGGCACAGGAACAGCTACCGATCCCCGGGTGCCCGAACCAGGACGGCCTTCCGGTCACGATCACGCTGACCTAAAGCGACCACACGACAGAGCGGGCCGAGGCGTACGCCGGCAGGTGCCTCGTCCTCGGTCGCAACGCTGGGCCAGGGCGGTACCTCGACGTGAGGTCGCCGGAAGCCGCTCAGGCGGTGTTCGCCCTCGTGGGCGTGCGCGCCGGGATGCGGCCGGACGAGGCTCCACGGAACTACACGACCCTCGACGCCGCCCGGCTCCGAGCAGCGGCCCTCCGTGTCGCCGCCCTCAACGGCGATCCCCGGCCGGACAGCGTCGAGTGGGTGAGGACGACGGACGGGCGAGCGGACCGGCTGATGTCCGGCGCCCGGATCCTCAGCGCCGACGGAGGGCAGTCCGTCTACCTCGTGCAGCTCCGCGGCAAGTTCACGACGCACCACGGAGCGCCGGCAGGCGCACCGGCCGGAGCGGACACGACCACGGGGACGGTCGTCTGGTTCACGATCCTGGACGACGGCGAGACGAGGTCGTTCGGGGTGCAGAGCGAGCCCAGGGACCTGCGGACCCTCGGAGCTGTCCACACCGAGGCGGACCCGGCCGAGGAGTGACCGCTGCGGCAGTCGACCTCCCGCCGGACGCGTCGGCCTAGGGGACCCTCGCCCTCGCCCTCGTGCTCCGTCCCCGTGACGGCAGTGGCCGGTAGTGGCCCACGACGTCGTCCGTGGGTCAGCTCGCGGAGGGCTCCCAGCGTGTCAGGCGGGGCGGCTCGGCGAGCAGCGTGCCCAGCTCGGAGGCCCCCTCCGGCGTCGCCCGCCACGCCCGGTAGGCGTCGTCGTGAGCGAGCGAGGCCCACCGCTCGACCACGACCACGTGGGTCGGGTCGGCCACGTCGTGCAGGACCTCGACGCCTTCGTTGCCCTCGAACGCGCGCGTGGCCGTGAGCGTCTCGGTCAGGACCCGAGGGGCGTCGGCCACGGCTGCAGCCGTGAGCGTGAGCTCGAGCAGGGCAGTGATCGTCATGGGGCTCCTCCGCTGAGCGCTGGTACGTCGGTGCCGACGATCGCACGCCGGTGCGCGCGACGCGCGTGGCGAGGGCAAGGCGGCCCCACGGGCGCCCTGCTGTGCTGCCATGACGACGACGCCGAGCGCAGGGGGACGAGTGGCAGACCGGGTGATCGTGGTCCACAAGGTGGCGCAGTACGAGCGGTGGAAGGCCCGCTTCGACGCGGCCGCAGGGCTGAGGACCGCCGGCGGCGAGCTCAGCTTCGAGGTGCTGCGCGCGGTCGACGACGGCGACCTCGTCGTGCACACGGCGACCTGGTCCTCGCACGAGGCGGCGCGCGCGTTCTTCGAGTCCAGCGAGGTGGAGGCCGTCCGGCGGGAGGCCGGCGTCGAGGCACCGACGTTCCTGTACCTGGCGGTCGCCGATGCGGGTCCCGTGCCCTGACGCTGCGACGCCGTCTCGCAGCCGGACCGTCAGAGCCGCGCGCGCAGCGCCGGCACCCCCTCACCGGTCAGGTCGGACAGGCCCGCCGAGCGGCCGGTCATCGCCAGCAGGAGCGACGTGGCCGGGCCGGTGACGTCCGGGCCGTCGCCGCAGGACCACGCGGTGTCGGTGCTGACCAGCCGCAGACCGGCGATGCGCCGCTTGCCGCCGACCGGCACGTTCGCTCTGCTGTACATGTCCAGGCAGAGGTCGGCGGCGTCCTTGTCGACCCGTCCGGGCAGGCCGAGCGGACGGCGCAGGTCCTCGCTGTGCACGACGACCTCGCCGAGCATGGCGACAGCGGGTGCCGGCGGCTTGTTCGTCGTCGTGGTGCGCAGCAGGAGCCGGTCGGCCACCTGCTCAGGGGTGAGCGCCGCCCGCGCCGCGATGTCGCGCTCCATCAGTGCGCCGAACCGGAACCCGCTCGTCACCATCCCCGCGAGGAACCGCCCGGGTGTCTGCTCGGCGCTGGCCAGCAGGTGCGCGGCGAGCGCACCGACGGTCCAGCCCGCGCAGAGGGATGGCGTCCTCCACTGCTCGGGTGTCAGCTCCGCGACGGTGGAGGCCAGGCTGGTGCGCCCGGCGTGGATGAGCGACCAGGTCGTGGCGTCGTCGGCCATGAGGCTCGTCTCTGCTGCGTGGACCAGGCGGTCCCTGTCCCTCGTACGACGAACGGCACGGGCCGAGATCGACGACGGGCACCGACGGGGCTCGGGAGGAGCACGACGCGTGCGCCTTGCTCTCGAGGACAGGTGCGCGTACAGCTGAGCTGTCCGCTCGTCCTGCACGGCACGAGGAGGAACCATGACCGTCGACTACGCCGCGGTGACCGCACGGCAGCAGGTCGTGTGGGGGCTCGGCGACTACGGCCGCGTCGGCAGCCTGCTCACCTGGATCGGGGAGTCGCTGGTCCGGAGCCTCGACGTGCACAGCGGCGAGCGGGTGCTCGACGTCGCAGCCGGCAACGGCAACGCCTCCCTCTGCGCGGCCCGCCGCTTCGCGCAGGTGCTCTCGACGGACTACGTGCCCGAGCTGCTGCAGGAGACGCAGCGCCGGGCGGACGCGGACGGGCTCGCGCTCCGCACGGAGGTCGCCGACGCCCAGCACCTCCCGTACGACGACGGCGCGTTCGACGTCGTGATGTCCACGATCGGCGCGATGTTCGCGCCGGACCAGGAGGCGGTCGGTCGGGAGCTGGTCCGCGTGTGCCGCCCCGGCGGGCGGATCGGGATGGCCAACTGGGCGCCCGACAGCATGATCGGTGACATGTTCCGGGCCGTCGGTCGCCACGTCCCCGGACCGGTCGGCCTGGTCCCGGCGGTGTCCTGGGGCGACGAGGCCCGGGTACGCGCCCTGCTCGGCGACGGGTGCACGGTCCAGAGCCTGACCCGGCAGACCTGCGCGTTCCGCTTCCCGTCCACGGACGCCTGCCTCGCCTACTTCCGCACCTGGTACGGGCCCACCATGGCCGCGTTCACGGCCGCCGGGGACGAGGGGTCGGTCGCGCTCGCGGCCGAGCTGCTCGCCGTCTTCGCCGCCCACGACGTGGCCACCGACGGCAGCCTCGCCATGGACGTCGCCTACCTCGAGGTCGTCGCGACCAAGCGGTAGGCCGGCCGGCTCAGCCCTCGAGGACCGTCGCGAGGGCCTCGGCGGGTCCGAGCTCCGCGCGGAACTCGAGGTAGTCGGCGTACTGGTCGTTGGTGATCGGCGTGGTCGGGACGAACACCGTGTGCTTCTCGTAGCCGCCGGCCTTGATCGAGATGCCGACGACGACGACGTCGTCGTGCTCCTCGCGCACCACCCGGACCGGCACGGAGAACGCCCGCGCGCCGAGCTCGCCGGCGGCCTGCAGGGCGGCGGAGCACGAGATGTCGTTGACGGTCGCCTGCTTGAGGCGCACCGGTTCGAGAGCGGTGACCTGGCGCTTGACCCGGTCGCGGACGCTGAGGACGGTGGCCATGGGCAGAGGCTAGGTCCGTGGCCGTCGGGACAGGATCAGCCGCTGAAGGTGCGCGTGCTCTGAGGCGTCGCGAGGCTGATGACGCCGCCCCAGGCGCACGGGAGCAACGAGCCGGCTGTCAGCGCGGCCGTGCCGGACACGAGCGTGACGGGCGCCCCCGGCTGCCAGGGGCCGGGGGTGACGGGGACGCAGGGCATCGGGGTGAGGACCCCGAACGCGGCCGACGTCGCGGCCGCGACGGTCGGGTTGGCCAGGCTGCTGCACATCCCGAACGAGGCGATGTTCACGACCGGCACGCAGTCCGTGACGCTGGCGGCCAGCTGCCCCTCGACGAGGACGGGTGGGCCCTTCGGCACCACGGTCAGGGTCGACGGCGCGAGGCCGAAGGTGCAGTCGAGCACGGCCGTGGCGACGGCGTTGAGAGCTCCCACGGGGCGACCTCCAGGCGGACCGGGTCCCGTCCTCGACGGCGTCCGGGGCGCCGCCGATCGTGCTGCGGCCGGCGCGGCCGGTCAAGAGCCGGTGATCACGACCGCTCGGCGTCGCGGGCCGTCCCGCAGTCGCGGCAGCGCCGGCGGCGGCCGACGTTGACGTGGTCGCAGTTGAGGCAGGTCCACGGGTCGTCCCGACGGGGCGTGTCCGGGGACGGCGGGCGCGACGGGACCCGGGCGACCGTCCACGTGGTCATCAGCGACACGGGACGGCCCTCACGCCGGCTCCCCGCCCGAGCGACCGCCCGCGACGGTGCCGCCCGGCACGGTCGGCAGGCCCTCGGCAGCCCACGCGGCGAAGCCGCCGACGACGTCGGTCGCGGCCCCGACACCGACGTCCTGCAGGGCGGCCGCGGCGAGCGAGGAGGTGTAGCCCTCCTGGCACAGCACGAGCACGCGGAGGTCCGCCGCGGCCTCGGGGACCCGAGCGTCGCTGAGCGGGTCGAGCCTCCACTCGAGGACGTTGCGCTCGAGCACGAGCGCCCCGGGGACCTCGCCCTCGGCCTCGCGCTGGGCCTGCGGGCGGATGTCGACCAGCAGCGCACCCCGCCGCTGCTCGTCGAAGGCCGTGGCAGGGGGGACCCGGTCCAGGCGGGCGCGGGCGGCGGCCAGCAGCCGGTCGACCCCCGAGACGGGGGAGCTGTCGTGGGGCGTCCCCGTCATGGCGTCTCCTCGTGCTCCGGCTGGTCGTCCTCGACCGTCCGGACGGCGCGCAGACCGTGGCGACCGACGTCGTAGTACGTCATGCGGGTGAGGCGGGGGGAGTAGGCGTGCAGGCTGACGGCGGGGCCGGCCCCGGCGTGGGCGACGTCGTGCACGGCGCCCTGGGGGACCCACACGGTGTCGCCGACGGTCAGGTGCTCGCGGGTCAGCGTGCCGTCCCGGTCGGCGCGGACCTCCTCGATCGTGCCGGTCAGCACGGTGACGGCGGCGGCGGACTCGCCGTGGTCGTGCAGGGACGTCTGCTGGCCGGGCAGCCAGGTGAGGAGCCACAGGTCGACGTCGTCGGTCTGCAGCAGCCGCGACCAGCACCGCTGGCGGGCGTCGAAGCGGACGTGCGGCCGCCAGGCGGCGGTGTCGGCGGCGACGGCGCGGACCAGGTCGAGCAGGGGACCGGGGTCGGGAGCGGCGGTGCGGGTGCGGTGCAGGACGGGTGTGGGCACGGGGGGTCTCCTCCGGGGGCGGCTGTGGGGGGCTCGGACGCAGCGAGCCGGACAGCGCGTCCCGGGAGGGACGGGGGCGTGGGTGAGCAGGTGCAGGACGAGCGGGCGGACGACGATCGGCACGGGGACACCAGGGGCAGACGGGGCGGGACGCGGAGGCGGCGTCAGCGACAGGTCTGGTCGAACGCGTCCGCGCGACGGCCGACCCAGAACGGGTCGAGCAGCGGGTCGCGGTGGGTCACCCGACCAGCGAAGCACGAACCTGACTGGATTGCTAGACAATCGCAGGGGCGATCGGTCTAGGCCCGGGCGCTCCGGCGGGCGCGGAACGCCGCGACGTTGACCCGGTTCGCGCAGGCGGTGCTGCAGTAGCGGCGCGAGCGGTTCTTCGTGAGGTCGACCAGCACGTCGCCGCAGCCGTCGGCGCTGCAGGTGCTGAGACGGTCCAGCTCCTGCTGCCGGACGACGTCGACGACGGCCATCGCGGCCTCGACCGCCATCCGCTCGGCCAGCGGGGCCTGGGCCGGCGTCGCGTGCAGGTGGTAGCCCCAGCCGTCGTGCGCGACGAGCTGGGGCAGGGCCCGCGCCTCGCGCAGCATGTCGTTCACCAGCACGACGACGTCGTCCTCGTCGCGCTCCCACAGCGCGCGCAGACGGGGGCGGAGGCGGCGCACGGCCTCGAGCTCGTCTGCGTCGCCGCGGTGCAGGCCGGTCCAGCCCCAGGTGGCGACGAAGGCGTCGAGGGCTCCGGGCGCGGCGAGGTCGTCCTGCTCGCCGTGCAGGGTGTTCACCAGAGCGGCCGCCGACGCCAGAGCGATCTCCGCGTCATGAGCGAACACTGCTTGACCCCTTTCCCGTCGGCCCCTACCGTGCAAGGACCGTACCGCGCCTTAGCCCATGACAGGAGTCCGACGTGTCCGAGCACCGTCCGGGGCTCGGGATGTCGCTCGCGCTGCTGTCGGCCGCCTCCTTCGGTGCGTCGGGCTCGCTGGGCACCAGCCTCATCGAGGCGGGGTGGACCCCCGGCGCCGCCGTGACCGCCCGCGTCCTCGTCGCCGCGCTCGTCCTCACGCCGCCCGCGCTGGTGCAGCTGCGCGGCCGCGGCGGGCAGCTCCGGCGCAGCGGCCGCACCCTGCTGGTCTACGGGCTGGCCGCCGTCGCCGGCGCGCAGCTGTGCTTCTTCCAGGCGGTGGAGCACCTGTCGGTCGCCGTCGCGCTGCTGCTCGAGTACTCCGGTGCGCTGCTCGTCGTGCTGTACCTCTGGCTGCGCCGGGGACAGCGGCCCGGCGTGCTGACGCTCTGCGGTGCCGCGCTCGCCGTGGCCGGGCTCGCCCTGGTCCTGCAGCTGCTCGGGGGTGCCGAGCTCGACCTGGTCGGCGTCCTCTGGGGCCTGGGCGCCGCCTTCGGGCTCGCCACCTACTTCCTGCTGTCCGCCGACGCCGACGACGTCCTGCCGCCCCTGGTCGTCGCCTGGGGAGGCCTGCTCGCCGGTGGGGTCGCGCTCGGCGGGGCCGGGCTGCTCGGGCTGCTGCCCCTGGCCGCGCCGCGCACCGACGTCGTCCTGCTCGACAGCCGGGTCAGCTGGCTGGTGCCCGTGCTCGGCCTCGCACTGGTCGCCGCGGTCCTCGCCTACGTCACGGGGATCGCCGGCGCCCGCCTGCTCGGCGCCAAGGTCGCGTCCTTCGTCGGGTTGACCGAGGTCCTGTTCGCCGTCGTGTTCGCCTGGGTCCTGCTCGGTCAGTCCCTGCGCCCGGTGCAGCTCGCCGGCGGCGCGCTGGTCCTCGCCGGCATCGCCCTCGTGCGGGTGGACGAGCTGCGGGCCCCCGGGGTCGCGCCCGTGCTGACCCCCCACGAGCAGGTCCTCGCGCCGCACCCCTGACCGGAGCGCGCCACCCGCCCGGGAGACTCCTGGCGTGACCCCTGTCGACGCCCCGCCCGCCTGGTTCACCCGCGCCCTCGGCCAGCCGCCCCGGCAGCACGACGTCGCGGTGGAGGACCGGAGCGTCCACGTGCGGACCTGGGGTGCTCCCGGGCCGCGGCCGGGGGTCGTGCTGGTCCACGGCGGCGCGGCCCACTCCGGCTGGTGGGACCACGTCGCACCGCTGCTCGCGGTGGACCGCCTCGTCGTCGCCCCGGACCTGTCCGGCCACGGCGACAGCAGCCACACCGGCCACTACTCCACGCAGGAGTGGGCCCAGGAGGTCGTGGCCGTCGCGCAGGACGCCGGCCTCGAGGCGCCGCACGTCGTCGGGCACAGCATGGGCGGGTGGGTCGCCGTCACGGCAGGGGCCGATCACCCGGATGTCGTCGGCAGCGTCGTGGTGCTGGACTCCCCGCTGCTCGAGCAGCCGCCGGAGGAGCAGCGCCTGCAGCACCGCCGGAAGCCGACCCGCGTGTACGCGGACCGCGACGAGGCGCTCTCCCGGTTCGCGACCATCCCCGCCCAGGACGTCGTCCTTCCCTACGTCGGCCGCCACGTCGCCGAGCAGTCGCTGCGCGCGGTCGAGGGCGGCTGGACCTGGAAGTTCGACCCCGAGATGTTCGGCCAGCGGGCGCCGCTGCGGACGCTGCTGCCCCGGCTGTCCTGCGACCGGGCGCTGTTCCGGTGCGAGCACGGGCTCGTGTCGCCGGACATGGCCGACGTGATGGCGGGGCTGCTGGGCGAGGGAGCGGTGGTCGCCGAGCTGCCCGACGCCGGCCACCACCCGATGCTGGACCAGCCGCTGGCGCTGGTCGCCGCGCTGCGGGCGCTGCTCGGCACCTGGGAGGCGCGGCGGCGCTGACTCGATGGTCGTCCTTGGACGGCTGACGGCGCCGACGACCGGGCTGACGGCCCGCTCGGCAGGCAACGGTCTACTGGTCGGCGTGTCGCTCAGCGGGAACCTCGACCCGCCCGCCCTCAGCGTCGGGTTCTCGATCCTGGGCGGGAGCTACGTGGTCAACGTGTGAGCCCGGCGGCGCGGGCGGCCAGGTGCTCGACGAACCACTGCACCGCGGCCGGGTCGTCGACGGCGCCCAGGTTCAGGGCCCGCTCCACCGGGACGCCCTGGGCGATCCGCTTGAGCGGGACCTCGAGCTTCTTGCCCGTCGTCGTGTGCGGCACCGCCGGGACCGCGACCACCTCGTCGGGCACGTGCCGCGGAGAGGCCCCGTCGCGGACCCTCGCCCTGATCGCCGTCACCAGGGCGTCGTCGAGCACGAGGCCCGGGGCGAGGCGCACGAACAGCGGCAGCCAGTAGCCGCCGTCGGGCTGCTCGACGCCGAGCACGAGCGCCTCCTCGACCTCGGGCATCGCCTCGACCGCGGCGTAGACGTCGGCACTGCCCATCCGCACGCCGTGGCGGTTGAGCGTCGAGTCCGACCGCCCGTGCACGACGGCGCCTCCGCGGGAGGTCAGGGTCAGCCAGTCCCCGTGCCGCCAGACGCCCGGGTAGACGTCGAAGTAGGCGTCGGCGTAGCGGCTGCCGTCGGCGTCGCCCCAGATGCCGAGCGGCATGGAGGGCAGCGGCGAAAGCACCACGAGCTCACCGACCTCGTCGACCAGGGGACGGCCGTCGGAGTCCCACGACTCGACGTGCACGCCGAGCCCGCGGCATGCCATCTCCCCGGCCCGGACCGGGTGCCACGGCGAGTCGCACAGCAGGGCGGCGGCGAAGTCCGTGCCCCCGCTGATGACGTGCATCGCGACGTCGTCGGCCACGTGCTCGTACAGCCAGCGGAACGACGACGCCGGCAGCGGGCTCCCCGTCACCCCGACCCCGCGCAGGGCGGACAGGTCGTGGTCGTCGCCCGGGTCGAGGCCGGCCTTCTCGCAGGCGAGCAGGTAGCCCGGGCTGGTCCCGAGGACGGTCACCCGGTGCTCCTCCGCGAGGGCCCAGAGGCGGTCGGCGTCGGGGTGCAGCGGGCTGCCGTCGTAGAGCACCGCGGTCGCGCCGAGGAGCATCGCGGCGACGCCGACGTTCCACATGATCCAGCTGGTCGTGGTGTACCAGAAGAAGCGGTCGCCCTCGCGGACGTCGTACTGCAGGCCGCACTGCGCGAGCCCGATCAGCAACGCGCCCACGTGGCTGTGCACCAGCCCCTTGGGCAGGCCCGTGGTGCCCGAGCTGTAGACGACCCAGAGCGGCGCCTCGGCGTCGATCTGCCGGAACTGCGGCTCGCACGGGTCGGCGACCGCCTCGTCCCAGGCGACGACGGTCGGCTGCTCCGCCCGCGCCGGACTCGCGGTCAGCGGTGCCGGGTCCAGGACCGCGACGTGCACGACGGCGCGCACGGTGGGCAGGCCGTCGAGGAGCTCGGCGACGGCGTCGCGGCGGTCCCGCGCCTTGCCGGCGAACCGGTAGCCGTCGGCCGCGACCAGCACCACGGGGTCGAGCTGGGCGAAGCGGTCGACGGCGCTCTGCGGCCCGATGTCGGGGGCGCACGCCGACCAGACGGCGCCGAGGGAGGCGCAGGCGAGCAGGCCGATCACTGCGGCCGGGGTGTTCGGCAGGTACCCGACGACGCGGTCGCCCTGCCGGACGCCGAGGTCGGTGAGCGTCCGGGCGAGGGCGCCGACCTGGCCGCGCAGCTGCTCCCAGCTGACCTCGACCGCGGGGCCCTCCTCGGCGGCCGACACCAGGGCGGCACCGCTCCCGCGGGTGCGCAGCACGTGCTCCGCGAAGTTCAGGCGGGCGCCCGGGAACCAGGCCGCACCGGGCATGGCGCGCGTGGTCAGCACCTGCTCGGGCGGCGTCGACGCCTGCACCTCGAACACGTCCCAGAGCAGCTCCCAGAAGTCCTCCAAGGAGTCCACCGACCAGCGCCACAGGGCCTCGTAGCCCTCCGGC
>JAOPWW010000278.1 GCA_025965495.1 Frankiales bacterium | reverse complement strand
CCTCACCGGGGGCCGCGGGGTCGACGTCGCGGTCGACCTGGTCGGCGCCAACGCCGTCCTGCAGCAGGGCGCGGACTGCCTGGCCCGGTTCGGCCGGGTCGTCATGGTCGGGCTGTCGCTCGACCCGATCGAGCTCGGCATCGGCGTCTTCTTCGGCATCCAGAGCCAGTCGCTGCTGGGTCACCTGGGCTACAAGCGCAAGCACCTCGACGACCTCGTCGGCCTGGTCAGCGCGGGCCGGCTGGACATCAGCGGCAGCGTCAGCGGGCTGATGCCGCTGGAGGAGGTCGCGGCCGGCGTCGAGCAGCTGACGACCAAGCAGGGCAACCCGATCCGCCTGGTGGTGCAGCCGTGGACGTGACGCCCCTGCCCGAGCACGTCCGGGTCTGCGTCGTCGGCACCGGCTTCTCCGGCCTGGGCATGGCGGTGCAGCTGAAGAAGGACGGCATCGAGGACTTCGTCGTCCTGGAGCGGGCCGACGCCGTCGGCGGCACCTGGCGCGACAACACCTACCCCGGCTGCGCCTGCGACGTCCCGAGCCACCTGTACTCCTTCTCGTTCGCCCCGAACCCGGAGTGGTCGCACGTCTTCAGCCGGCAGCCCGAGATCCGCGACTACCTCGAGCGGGTCACGGACGAGCAGGGCCTGCGCCCGAAGATCCGGCTGTCGACGGCGCTCGAGTCCGGGCGCTGGGACGACGACGCCCTCGTCTGGCGCCTGCAGACCAGCGCCGGACCGCTGACCGCCGACGTCCTGGTCAGCGGCTGCGGCGGCCTGGTCGAGCCGCACTACCCGGAGGTCCCGGGGGTGCAGGCCGACGGCACCGGCGCGTTCGCCGGCCCGGCGTTCCACTCCGCCCGCTGGGACCACGACGTCGACCTCACCGGCAAGCGCGTCGCCGTCGTCGGGACGGGGGCGTCGGCGATCCAGTTCGTGCCACTCGTCCAGCAGCAGGCGGCGTCGGTCGTCGTCTTCCAGCGCACCCCGCCGTGGGTGCTGCCGCGGATGGACCGCGACATCACCGACGGCGAGCGCTCGGTCTTCCGGCGCCTCCCGGTCGCGCAGAAGGCCCGCCGCGGCCTGGTCTACGCCGCCCGCGAGCTGCAGCTGCTCGGGTTCACCAAGGGCGGGCGGTTCCGGCAGCTCGCCGAGCGCGAGGCGCACAAGCTGCTCGACGAGCAGGTGCCCGACCCTGTGCTCCGCGCGAAGCTCACCCCCGACTACGCGCTCGGCTGCAAGCGCGTCCTGCTGTCCAACGACTACCTGCCGGCGCTCGCCTCGCCGAACGTCGAGGTCGTCACGACCGGCGTGACCGAGGTCCGCCCCGACGGCGTCGTCGACGGCGACGGCCGCCTCCACGAGGTCGACGTCGTGATCTACGGGACCGGGTTCAAGGTCATGGACATCCCGGTCGGGCACGCCCTGACCGGCCGGGAGGGGCGGACGCTGGCCGAGACCTGGTCGCAGTCCGGGGCCGAGGCCCACCGCGGGACGACCGTGGCGGGCTTCCCGAACCTGTTCCTGCTGCTCGGGCCCAACACCGCGCTCGGGCACAGCAGCGTCGTGCTGATGATCGAGTCGCAGATCCGCTACGTCGCCTCCGCGATCCGCACCCTGTCCAGCTACGGCGCGCGGGCGCTCGAGGTCCGGCAGGCCGCCCAGGACCGCTACAACCGCGAGCTCGCGGCCCAGCTCGACACCACCGTCTGGAACAACGGCGGCTGCCGCGCCTGGTACCGGGACGACAAGGGCAAGAACTTCACGCTCTGGCCCACCCACACCTACACCTTCGACCGGCAGATGCGCCGCTTCGACGCCGAGGCCTACGAGCTGCGGGCCGCCCCGGCACCCGCCCCGGAGCACCTGGTCGGCGCCCGATGACCAAGCGCCACGTCGCCGCGCTCGGCCTGGGCCTCGGCGCCCTCGTCGTCGTCGCCCGCAGCAAGGACCGCAGCGGCGTCCCGAGCCCCGCCCCGGAGGGGGTCGTCCACCAGCCGCCGCCGCTGCAGGGCGCGCAGCGCACCGTCACCACGCCCGACGGCGTCGACCTGCACGTCGAGGTCCACGGCCCCGACGACGCCGCGGGCACGGTCGTGCTGCTGCACGGCTACGTCCAGAGCAGCCGCCTGTGGTCCGGCCAGGTCCGCGACCTCGTCACCGCCCGCCCGGACCTGCGGGTCGTCGTCTACGACCACCGCGGGCACGGCCGCTCGACGGCGACCTCCCGCGAGCACGCCCACCTCGAGCAGCTCGGGCGCGACCTGCGGCAGGTCCTCGACGAGGTCGCCGGCGACGGCCCGGTCGTCCTCGGCGGCCACTCCATGGGCGGCATGACGATGATGGCGTTCGCCGAGCAGTTCCCCGAGGAGTTCGGCAAGCGGGTCGTGGGTGCGGCGTTCGTCGCGACGTCCTCGGGCGGGCTCGACGCCGTCACCTACGGGCTGCCCGCGCCGGTGGCGAAGGTCGTCAAGAAGGTCCTGCCGAAGGCCTACGAGAAGGCCGTCCGCGACGAGGCCAAGGGCAAGACCCGCCCGTCGACGGCGTTCGAGCGGCGCCTGGTGTTCCCCAAGGGCGCCGACCCCGAGCACGTGCGGGAGGTCCTGGAGGTCCAGTCCCGGACGACCGCGGAGACGATGGCGGCCTTCCTGCCGACGTTCTCCCAGCACGAGCGGGCCGAGGCGCTGTCCGCGCTGGCCGAGGTCCCCGCCGTCGTGCTGGTCGGCGACAAGGACGCCCTGTGCCCGCTCCCCCACAGCCGCGCGATCGCGGCGGCTCTGCCCAAGGGCGAGCTCGTCGTCTACCCCGGCGTCGGGCACATGGTGCAGGTCGAGCGGCGCGAGGAGGTCAGCCGGCGGATCGTCGCGCTGGTCGACAAGGTGGTGCCCTCGCTGCTGTGACGGTCGCCTCGGCCGCTAGGGCAGGCGCGGCGACCAGAGCAGCGCGGTCACGGCGGCGGCGAGCCCGGCCAGCAGGCCCAGCCCGACGGCGACGTCGCTGACCGGCTGGCGCTCGGTGGTCGTGCCGACCGAGCTGCCGATGTCCTTGTAGACGTCGGCGAGCTGATCGCCGCTCTCCGCCTGGTAGGCCTGGCCGCCGGTCTGGTCGGCGAGGCGGGCCAGGGCCGGCCCGTCGACCGGGACGGGGATGCGCTGCCCCTCGACGTCGACGACGCCGTCCTGCGTGCCGTAGGCGATCGTCGACACCGGCACCTTCGCCTGTCGCGCGAGGTCGACGGCGGTGATGACGGGCCGCCCCTGGGTGTTGGCGCCGTCCGACAGCAGCACGACGCGGGCGGGCGGAGTGGGGAGGCCGTCCTCGCTGCTCACGGACTGCAGCGCGGTGAGCGAGGCGACGACCGCCTCGCCGATGGCCGTCCCCGGCCCGAGCTCGAGCCCCTGGACGGCGCGGTCGACGCTGGCGTGGTCCAGGGTCGGCGGCACGACGACCGACGCCGTCCCGCTGAAGGCGACCAGGCCGACCTGGAAGCGGTCGGGCAGCTGGTCGACGAACGCCGCCGCCGCCTTCTTGGCCTCGGTGATCCGGTCGGGGTCGACGTCCTGGGCCATCATCGACAGCGAGACGTCGAGCGCGACGACGACGGTCGCGCGCTCGCGCGGCACCTGCCGGTCGGCGACCGGCTCGGCGAACCCGACGGTCAGGGCGACGAGCGAGGCCAGCAGCAGGGCGCTCGGGACGTGGCGGCGCCAGGCCGAGCGCCGTGGCACCAGCGAGGCCAGCAGGTCCAGCTCCGGGAAGCGGACCGCCGCCTGCGGACGACGGCGCTGCGCCCACACGTAGGCAGCGGCCAGCGCCGCGACGACGAGCAGCAGGAGCAGCCGGACGGGGTGCGCGAGGGTCACGGACGACTCCGGGTCATCGGGCGCGCCCGGCGGCGCGGACCCGGCGGCGGGCGGCGAGGAAGCGGGCGAGGTCGGGCAGCCAGTCGCGGTCGGTGCGCAGGACGACGTGGCCGGCTCCGGCGGAGCGGACGAGCGCGGCGTGGCGGGCGCGGCGGGCGGCCGCCGCCACGGCGTACCGCTGGCGCAGGGCCGCACCGGTGTGGACCTCGACCTGGCGGCCGGTCTCGGGGTCG
>JAOPWW010000391.1 GCA_025965495.1 Frankiales bacterium | reverse complement strand
CGAGCTGCGCTCGCAGCTGCCCGAGCTGGCCTGCCTGATGCTGACCTCCTTCTCCGACGACGAGGCGCTGGTGGGCGCCGTCATGGCCGGTGCTGCGGGCTACGTCCTGAAGGACATCCGCGGCGGCGACCTCGTCGGCGCCGTCCGCGCGGTGGCGTCGGGTCGGTCGCTGCTGGACCCGGTCGCGACCGCCCGGGTCGCCGAGCGGCTGCGCCGGCCCACCGCGCCGGACGTCCTGGCGGACCTGTCGGACCAGGAGCGCCGGGTCCTGGTCCACATCGGGGAGGGGCTGACCAACCGCGAGATCGGCGCCGCCATGTTCCTGGCGGAGAAGACGGTCAAGAACTACGTGAGCAACGTGCTGGCCAAGCTGGGGCTGCAGCGGCGCACGCAGGTCGCGGTCCTCGCGACCGAGCTCCGCACGCCGCTGTCCTGAGTCAGGCCGCGACCGGGACGGTCCAGGTCAGCCGGGCGCCGCCGAGCGGTCCGGCGTCCAGCGACAGCTCGCCGCCGAGCCCGAGCGCGCGGCTGGACAGGTTCAGCAGGCCGCTGCTGCCGGCGGCGGGGTCCACGCCGACGCCGTCGTCCTCGACGACGACGTGCAGCTGGCCCTCCCGCAGCACGACGCTGACCTCGAGGCGCGCGGCGCGGGCGTGCCGGGCGGCGTTCGACAGGCCCTCCCGGACGACGGCGAGCGCGTGCTCGCCGGTCTCGGGCGGGACCAGCGTGTCGAGCAGGCCGTCGAGGCGCAGGGCGGGGGCGAAGCCGAGGTGGACGCTGCCGGCGTCGACCGCCTCGAGCAGGCGGGCGCGCAGGGACGGCCGGCCGTCCAGGGGCGCCTGCAGCCCGTGGATGGTCGAGCGCAGCTCCCGGATCGTGGCGTCGAGGTCGTCCACGGCGAGGTCCACGCGCCGGACCGCCTCGCCCGGGTCGCTGGGCACGAGCCGGACCGCGCTCTGCAGGCGCATGCCGGTGGCGAACAGCCGCTGGATGACGAGGTCGTGCAGGTCGCGACCGATCCGGTCGCGGTCGGCGACGAGCGCGCCCTGCTGAGCGGTGTCGCGGCGCTGGGCCAGCTCGAGCGCGACGGCGGCCTGGGCGGCGAAGCCCTGCAGGTCGTCGACGAGCAGGGGGTTCGGGGGCGTGGCCCACAGGGCCGCGAGGACGGCCGAGCAGCGGCCGCCGTCGGGCCCGAGCGGGACGGCGAACCCGCTCAGCCCGCTGCTGGCCGCCAGGCAGGGCTTGCCGGACAGCAGCACCGGCAGCAGCGCGACGAGCAGCGCCTCGTCCTCACCCGGACCGGGCTGTCCGGCGGAGGTGGCCAGGTGGAGCTCCTCGCCCTCGACGAGCGCCAGGAACACGCTGTCGGCGTCCAGCACCCGGCGCGAGGTCTCGGCGAGCAGGGTGATGACGTCCGCGCGGGCCGTGCCGGACAGCAGCGACGTCGACACGGCCCGGCCGGCCTCGCGCCACGCGCTCCCGCGGCGGGCCTGCTCGTAGAGCCGGGCGTTGCGCACGGCGACGCCGGCCGCGACGGCCAAGGCGACCAGCACCTCCTCGTCGTCGGCGGTGAAGGGCAGACCGCCGCGCTTGTCGGTCAGGTACAGGTTGCCGAACACGACGTCGCCGACCCGGACCGGCACGCCGACGAAGGAGCCCATCGGCGGGTGCCCGGCAGGGAAGCCGACGGAGCGGACGTGCTGCGAGAGCTCCAGGAGCCGGAGCGGCTCGGGGGTGCGCAGCAGCTCGCCGAGGACGCCCAGCCCGCTCGGCGCGGGGCCGATCCGCCCGACGGTCGCAGCGTCCATGCCCACCGTGATGAACTCGCTCAGGCCCTCCCCGGACGCGTCGACGACGCCGAGCGCGCCGTAGCGGGCGTCGACGAGGGTCACCGCGGCGTCCACGAGGTGCCGCAGGACGACGGGCAGCTCGAGGTCCGAGCCGATCGCGCGGACGGCGTCGAGCAGGCGCGCCACCGGCTGGGTCGCACGGTCGCGGAGCGGGTCGCGCGGGGTCGGTGGCGCAGGGGTGGGAGTCGTCACGTGCGCCTCCAGGCCCTGCCGGGAGGCAGGTGCCTTCCCACTGTCGCAGAGTCCGCGGCGGTCAGCGGGTGATCAGCGGGCGCTCAGGACAGCCGGACCCCGTCCTCGCCCGCCGGGTGCGCGGCCGGACCGCAGTACGCGTCCTCCTCCACCCGCTCCGCGTACACCGCCTCGTGGGCCAGCCAGAGCGCGATGCCGTAGCCGATCACCCCGGTGAGGGCCGCGCCGAGCACCACCGGCCCGGCGGTCAGGCGCGACGCGGGCGGTTCCCAGCCGTGGACCGGCGCGAGGCCGGCGACCCTCGTCACCGGGCGACCGGGGACGTCGTGGGGGGCGGTGGTCGTGCGGCGTCGCGCTGTCGTCATGGTGGCCCTCTCGGTGGGTGGTGGCCCCAGGCTCGGCCGGTCGTGGCCGTCGCGACAGGGCCGAAGGTCACCGGGGCGGGACCACCCCGCCGCCCCCGTCCACCACCGGAGGCAGGAGCCGGACCTGCTCCCAGAAGGCGTCGGCCCAGACCTGGTGGCCGCGGTCGTCGGGGTGGAACAGGTCCGGTGCGAACTGCGTGAGCATCGCCGACCAGCCCTGGCGCCGGAGCGCGGCGTGCAGCGGTGCCACCGGCAGGTGCCGAGCGGCCGCCCTGGCCCGTACGACGCCGGCGGCCTCGCGGGCGTCCCGCTCCCAGTGGCCGTGCATGAACCACGGGACGTCGGCGACGACGGTCCCGGCCGGCAGGGCGGCGACCAGGGCCGTGGTGTCGCGGTCGAAGCGGACGGCGTCGTAGGCGCGGACGTCGTTGCCGCCGACGTCGACCGTGACGACGTCGGGGTGCAGGGCCTGCAGCGCCGGGACCTGGTCGCGCAGCACGTCGCGGACCCGCGCGCCGCTGACGCTCAGGTTCACCACCCGGACCGGTCTGCCCGTGCTGGTCCGGAGCCGATCGGCGAGCAGGCCGACGTAGCCGCGGTCCGGGCTGCCGGCGCCGACGCCCTGCGCCGCGCTGTCCCCGAGCGCGACGTAGAGCAGGCCGCCCTTGGGCCCGTGCGGGACCGACCAGTAGTCCCGGTCGCGGCCGACCCCGGCGTACAGCCGGCCCAGCTGGGCGCCGTAGGCCACGACCAGCACGACGGCGACGAGCACTGCCGGGCCGGTCGTGCGCCGGCGGACCCGGGCCGGGCGGGGAGCGGTCCGCTGGTCGGGCGACCACGAGACGCCGACGCGCGCGACAGCACCGGCCGCGAGGGCGGTCCTGGGCCGCCGCTGCAGCGCGGTCACGTCGGGACGGTCCCGGCGCGGCCGGTGGCGGTCGCGCGGGAGGACTCCGGGACGCGGTGGCCGGCCAGGGCGGCGACGAGGTCGGTGGCGGTGACCAGCCCGACCAGCGCGCCGTCGACCACGACGACGACGGCGTCGCAGCCGCTGTCGCGCACCAGCCGCGCCACGCGGGGGAGGTCGGCGTCGGGTGACACCTGTGGCACGTAGTGGGTCATCAGCGAGGCCACGGGACGGCTGCGCGGGGCGGCGTCGGCGACCTGCGCGAGGGCGACCAGCCGGTCGTCGACGAGGCCGGCGAAGCGCCCGTCGAGGAGCACCGGGAGGTGGCGCACCCCGAGGTCCCGCATGACCGCCAGGGCGTGCGCGACGGTGGCGTCGGAGCCGACCGTGACGACGTCGTGGCTCATGACGTCGCGGGCGCGCAGCGTGCGGGGGTCGACGTGCGACTCGGCCTGGTGCCGCGCCGGCACGGCGGCGACGGCGGCGGAGACGGAGGACCTGCGACCAGCGACGGGGTGCCGAGCGGTGTGCGACTCGTGGGCGTCCACGGCTCTCCGGAGGCAGGTGGTGGCGCGCGGGCCGGGCCGGCGCGGGTGCGTCGGCCCGGGGGTGCGGGGGTGCTGGTGGGGTCAGGCGGCGGCGGCTTCGGGGTGCCAGCCGGGGACGTGGACGGTGGCGTCGGTGGGGGAGCGGCGCAGGTGGAGCAGGCCGAGGGCGCTGAGGACGAGCAGGGCGGCGGCTGCGGTGAA
>JAOPWW010000275.1 GCA_025965495.1 Frankiales bacterium | reverse complement strand
CACGTGGAGCGCCGGGCCGGTCCAGGGCGCCGGCGCGCTGCTCGCCGACCTGGTCGACCTGCGGGACCTCGGTCTGCGCACGCCGCTGCCCCTGCCGGTCAAGACTGCCGAGGCCTATGCGCGGCGCGGGCGCGGCGCGGCGATCGGGGAGTGGCACAGCGGCTGGGGCTACCCCAAGGAGGACGCGGACGCCGAGCACGTCCTGTGCTGGGGCAGGGGGGCGCCGTTCGACGTGCTGTTCGGGTGGAGCTCACCGCTGCTGCCGGGCACGTCCTTCGTGGACCTCGTCGCCCGGGTGTGGGGTCCGCTCAAGGAGACCGAGGCGTGACGACCGCTGTCGACCTGCGAGGGCCGCTGCCGACCGGCACCGTCGTGCTCGAGGCCAGCGCTGGCACCGGCAAGACCTACACGATCGCCGGCCTCGTGACCCGCTACGTCGCGCAAGGCCACGCACCGCTGGAGCAGCTCCTCGTCGTCACCTTCGGCCGGGCCGCGACCAGCGAGCTGCGCACGCGCGTCCGGGAGCGGCTGCTCGCCGCACGGGACGCCCTGGTCGACCCCGCCACCGCCCTGACGTCGGCCGACCCGGTGATCGCCCTGCTCGCGGAGGTCGACGTCGAGGTGCGCCGGCGTCGGCTGGAGCAGGCGCTGGCCGGCTTCGACGCCGCCACGGTCGCGACGACGCACGAGTTCTGCCAGCAGGTGCTGCGCAGCCTCGGGACCGCGGCGGACCTCGATCCCGGCACCGTGCTGGTGGAGGACCTGCGCGACCTCGTGACGGAGGTCGCCGACGACCTCTACCTGCGCTTCTACGCCCGCACGGGCGCGCCGACCCCAGCGTTCGACCGGCCGACGGCCCAGACCCTGGCGCAGCAGGCCGTGCAGTACCCGGAGCACCTCCTGCTGCCCGACGACGCCGCTCCCGACTCGCCCGCGCAGGTCCGGGTGCGCTTCGCCGCGGCCGTGCGCGAGGAGGTCGACAGGCGCAAGCGCGCCCTGCGGGTCGTCGGCTTCGACGACCTGCTGATACGTGTCCGCGACGCCCTGGTCGACCCCGTCAGCGGCCCGGTCGCGTGCGCGCGGCTGCGGGAGCGGTACGCCGTCGTGCTCGTCGACGAGTTCCAGGACACCGATCCCGTGCAGTGGGAGGTGCTGCGGACGGCGTTCCACGGGCACCGGGACCTCGTCGTCATCGGCGACCCGAAGCAGGCCATCTACGCCTTCCGCGGCGCCGACGTCCGCGCGTACCTGAGCGCCAAGCAAGCGGCGACCAGCGACCAGACGCTCGACACCAACTGGCGCAGCGACACCGGCGTGCTCGAGGGCACCGCCACCCTCCTGCGCGGCGCCGCGCTCGGACACCCCGACATCGTCGTGCGACCCGTGAGGGCCGGGCACACCGAGCGGGCGCTCAGCCCGGGAACCGCTCCGGTGCGGCTGCGGGCGTTGCAGCGGGCGGGGCTGCCGCAGACCCAGCGCGGCACGGTCGAGGTCGGGGGCGCCCGGACAGCGGTCGCGGTCGACGTCGCCCAGGAGGTCGTCCGGATGCTCCGGTCGGGCCGGACCGTGACGCCGCGCGAGGGGGCTCCGCGACCGGTCGACGCCCGTGATGTCGCCATCCTCGTCCGCACCGGCGTCCAGGCGCGGCTGGTGCGCGACGAGCTGCTCGACGTCGGCGTGCCGGTGGTGCTCACGACGACGGCCAGCGTGTTCGCCACCGAGGCGGCCGCGGACTGGCGGGTGCTGCTCGAAGCCCTGGAGCAGCCGCACCGCAGCGGCCGGGTCCGGCGGCTCGCCCTGACGTCCCTCGTGGGGGAGACGGCGCTGACCCTCGACGCCGGCGGGGTGGCGCTGACCGACGTCCTCGCGCTCCGGCTGCGTGAGTGGGCCGAGGTCCTGCAGGACCGAGGCGTGGCCGCGCTGTTCGCGGCCGTGTCGGAGGCGCAGGGGCTCGTGCCGCGGCTGCTGTCCCAGCCGGACGGCGAGCGGACGCTGACCGACCTGCGGCACGTGACCGAGACGCTGCACGCTGCCGCCCTGCAGGCCCAGCTCGGCCTGTCAGGGCTCCTCGGGTGGCTGCGCTCGCGGTCGGAGGAGGCAGGCGGGGACCAGGACCAGGAACGGTCCCGCCGGCTTGACACCGACGAGGCCGCCGTCCAGGTCGTCACCGTCCACGCGAGCAAGGGCCTCGAGTTCCCCGTCGTGCTCGTCCCCTACGGCTGGGACCCGCCCGGCGGCGGCACCCGCGAGCGCTGGCCCCGCGGGCACGCCTCCGACGGCCGGCGCACCCTGTTCGTCGGCGGCCCGGAGCACCCTGAGCACAAGGCGGCCTGCCGCGAGCTCGACGCCGAGGACGCGGGAGAGGAGCTCCGGCTGCTGTACGTCGCGGTGACCCGCGCGGTCTCCGAGCTGGTCCTGTGGTGGTCGCCGTCGACCAAGACCGAGGGCGGGCCGTTGCACCGGCTGCTGTTCTGCGACGACCCCTCGCAGGTGCCGCAGACCGTCAAGGTGCCCGACGACGCCAAGGCCCTGGCGCACCTGCGCAGCCTCGGCCTCGTCGTCGAACCGGTCCACGAGCGCGAGCGGCTGACCTGGTCGGGCGAGGCACCTCCGTCGGGCGACCTGGTGCTCGCGCAGTTCACCCGCGGCCTGGACCTGTCGTGGCGCCGCACCTCCTACAGCGGCCTCACGCGCGCGGCGCACGACGCACCCCACGTCGGGTCCGAGCCGGAGGTGTCGGCCAAGGACGACGAGGCCGACACCGAGACGGTGGTGGCCGACGACGACGGCCTGTATCGCGACGTCCCCTCCCCGATGGCGGACCTCGCCGGCGGGACGACGTTCGGCACCCTCGTGCACGCCGTGTTGGAGGAGGCCGACCTGACCAGCCTCGAGGGCCTGACGGCCGTCGCCGAGGTGCAGCTGCGCCGCCGTAGCGGGCCGTGCAGCGCGGCCGAGCTGGCCGAGGCGCTGCTGCCGTCGGTGTCGGCGTCGCTCGGGCCGCTGGCCGACGGGCTCGCCCTGCGCGACATCGCTCGCACCGACCTGCTCGCCGAGCTCGACTTCGAGCTGCCGCTGTCCGGCGGTGACGTGCCCGGTCCCGTCGTGACCCTCGGCCAGGTCGCTGAGCTGTTGCGACGTCACCTGCCGTCCGAGGACCCGGTCGCGCCCTACGCCGACATGCTCGACGTTCCCGGCCTGTCCGGCCAGGTGCTGCGCGGCTACCTCGG
>JAOPWW010000261.1 GCA_025965495.1 Frankiales bacterium | reverse complement strand
CAGGCCGCCGCGGAGAGCCACCCCGGCGACCCGGGCGGCTGGTCGCAGCTGGGCCTCGCCCACGTGCAGAACGCCCGCCTCACCGCGGACCCGAGCGAGTACGGCCGGGCCGAGCAGGCCTTCGCCCGCTCCCTGCAGGTCCAGCCGCAGCGCAACAGCGCCGCCCTCACCGGGCAGGCGACCCTCGCGGCCGCGCGCCACCGCTTCGCCGAGGCCCTGCGCCTGGCCGACGCGGCGCTCGCCGTCAACGACTACGACGCCACCACCTACGGCGTGAAGACCGATGCCCTCACCGAGCTCGGCCGCTACGACGACGCCGCGAAGGCCGTCCAGCGCATGCTCGACCTGCGGACGGGCGTCGACTCCCTCGCCCGGGCCAGCTACCAGAACGAGCTCCGCGGCGACGTCGTCCGGGCCCGGGAGCTGCTCCTGCAGGCCGCCGAGGCCGCGCACGCCCCGGCCGACGTCGCGTTCGCGCGGCACTACCTGGGCGAGCTCGCGTGGAACAGCGGCGACCTGGCCGGGGCCCGCGCCGGCTACGACGCCGCTCTGGCCGCGGACCCCGACTACCTGCCCGCGCTCGCCGGCCGGGCCAAGGTCCTGGCCGCCACCGGCCACACGACGGCGGCGCTCGCCGACTACCAGGAGGCCGTGCAGCGCCAGCCGCAGCCGGCGTTCCTCGTCGAGCTCGGCACGCTGCTCGAGGCCACCGGGCAGAAGGACGCCGCGCGCCAGCAGTACGACGTCGTCCGCGCCACGCAGCAGCTGTTCGCCGCGTCCGGCGCCGACGTCGACCTCGAGCTGGCCCTGTTCGAGGCCGACCACGGCGACCCCGCGACCGCGCTGCGGTACGCCCGCAAGGCGTACGCCACCCGTCCCGACGCGGTCCTCGTCGAGGACGCCTACGCCTGGGCGCTGCACCGCGCGGGACGCGACGCGCAGGCCCTCCCGGTCGCGCGCCGCGCCCTGCGCCTGGGCCTGCGGTCCCCCTCCCTGGAGTACCACCTCGGCGCGATCGCGGCGGCCGTCGGCGACCGGGCGGCGGCGAGGACGGCCCTGACCCGGGCGCTCACGCTCAACCCCCGCTTCGACCCGCTCCAGGCCCCGGAGGCCCGACGGCTGCTCGGCCGCCTGTCGTGACGCTCCGGGCCCGCCTCGCGCTGCTGGCCGCCCTCGTCCTGGCCGCCCTCGTCGGCCTGTCCGGGCCGGCCTCTGCCCACCCGCTGGGCAACTTCACGGTGAACACCGCCGACCGGCTCGTCGCCGGCCGCTCCGGCCTCGAGGTGCAGCACCTGGTCGACCTCGCCGAGCTGCCCACCGTGCAGCTGCGCGGCCGCTGGGACGCCGACCGCGACGGCCGGCTGTCGGCGCCGGAGCTGACGGCCTACGCCGCCGACGCCTGCACGTCCGACGCCGCCCTGCTGTCCCTCACCGCCGACGGCCGGCCCGTCCCCCTGGCCGTGACGGCGTCGGCGGCGGAGCCGGGACCCGGGCAGGGCGGGCTGCCCACCACCCGCCTGTCCTGCCGGCTGACCGGGGACGTCGCCCCCGGGGCCGCCGTCGCGTTCACCGACGACTCCTCCGCAGGCCGCACCGGGTGGCGCGAGGTCACGGCGACCAGCGGCTGCGGGGCCTTCCCCGGGGTCGCCGCCGACAGCCCGAGCGCCCTGCTGACCCACTACCCGGCCGACCTGCTGTCGCGCCCCGTCGACGTCCGCGCCGCGTCGTTCACGCTGCCCGCGAAGGCCTGCACGGGCGGGTCCGCGAACGACGACGCGATCCCGCGCGCGGAGCGGACCGCGCTGCCCCGCGGCCTCGGCGGCCTGGCCTCGTCCGTCACCGACTTCCTCGGCCGGCGCGACCTCACGCTCCCGTTCGCGCTGCTCAGCGCCCTCGTCGCCCTCGGGTTCGGCGCCGTCCACGCGCTCGCCCCCGGCCACGGCAAGACCGTGCTGGCGGCCTACCTCGTCGGCCAGAAGGGCACACGGCGCCAGGCCCTCCAGCTCGGCGCCGTCGTGACCTTCACCCACACCGCCGGCGTCCTGCTGCTCGGCGCGGCCATCACCCTGACGACCCTGGCGTCGCCCGAGCGGGTCGTGCCCGTCACCGAGGTCATCAGCGGGGTGCTCCTGGCCCTGGTCGGGGTCTACCTGCTCGTCCTCGCCGTCCGCCGCCGGCTGGGCGACGAGGCCCACGACCACGACCACGACCACGGGCCGCACGACCACGCGCACGACCACGGCGACGGCCACGCGGCGCACGACCACGGGCCGCACGACCACGCGCACGACGACCACGCGGCGCACGACCACGCGCACGACGACCCCGACCACCCGCACCCGCACGAGCCCCTGCTGGTGCCCGCTCCCGCCGCGGGCGCCGTCGCCCTCGCCCCCTCCCCCGTCCACACCCACGGCGGCCGCACCCACAGCCACGAGGTCCCGTCCGGCCCGATCGGCTGGCGCACCCTGGCCTCGATGGGCGTGGCCGGCGGGCTGGTGCCGAGCCCGAGCGCGCTGGTGGTCCTGCTCGGGGCGACCTACCTCGGCCGGGCCTGGTTCGGCGTCGTGCTCGTGCTGCTCTACGGCGTCGGGATGGCCGGCACGCTGACCGCGGCGGGGCTGCTCATGCTCCGCGCGCAGTCCCTGCTCGACCGCCGGGGCTGGGCGTTCGGCCGCGGCAGCCGGCTCGGGCGGCTGCTGCCGCTGCTCACGGCCGGGCTCGTCGTCGTCGTCGGCGCCGTGCTCGTGGTCCGCGGGCTCCGCGTCAACGCCTCCCTGGGCTGACCCTCGCAGCAGGACCGGCGGCAGGCCCGGCGCGGCCGTCCGGTCTTGTCGGAGGGCGCCCCTAGCGTCCGGGCCGTGCCCAGCCCGACCCTCCCCGGAGCGCTCCCCGCGCGCCTGCCTGCCCTCCTGCCCGGGCGTGCGCCCGTCGCCGTCCAGTCGACCCTCGACGACCTCGGGACCCCGCTGCGGGACGTCACCTTTGTCGTCGTCGACCTCGAGACCACGGGCGCGACGCCGAACAGCTGCGCCATCACCGAGATCGGGGCGGTCAAGGTCCGCGGCGGCGAGGTGCTCGGGGAGTTCCAGACCCTGGTGAACCCGCCGACGTCGATCCCGCCCTTCATCGCGGTGCTCACGGGCATCACCGACCAGATGGTCGCGGGCGCCCCGCGGCTGGACCAGGCGCTGCCGGCGTTCTTCGAGTTCAGCCGCGGCGCGGTGCTCGTCGCCCACAACGCTCCCTTCGACCTCGGCTTCCTCAAGGCCGGCTGCCGGCAGCTCGACCTCGACTGGCCGGCGCCCCAGAGCCTCGACACGGCGCGGCTCGCCCGGCGGGTCCTCACCCGCGACGAGGCGCCGAACTGCAAGCTCTCGACCCTGGCGCGGCTGTTCCGGGCCGAGGTGACCCCGTGCCACCGCGCGCTGGCCGACGCCCAGGCGACCGTCGACGTCCTGCACGGCCTGCTGGCCCGGCTCGGCGGTCTGGGCGTCCACAGCCTCGAGGAGCTGCAGTCGTTCTCCGCGCAGGTCAGCGAGGCCCAGCGGCGCAAGCGCCACCTCGCCGACGGGCTCCCGAGCGCACCCGGCGTCTACCTGTTCCGGGACCCGCAGGGGCGGGTGCTGTACGTCGGCAAGAGCAAGGACCTCCGCACCCGCGTCCGCACCTACTTCACGGCGAGCGAGTCCAGGACCAGGATGGCCGAGATGGTCGGGCTGGCCGAGCGGGTCGACCCGGTCGTCTGCGCGACGCCGCTCGAGGCCGAGGTCCGCGAGCTGCGCCTTATCGCCGAGCACCGGCCGCGCTACAACCGGCGCTCGAAGTTCCCCGAGAAGGTGGTCTGGGTGAAGCTGACGGTCGAGGCCTTCCCCCGCCTGTCCCTGGTGCGGACCGTGCAGGACGACGGCGCGGCCTACCTCGGCCCCTTCGGGAGCAGCCGCACGGCAGAGCTCGCCGTCGCCGCGGCGCACGAGGCGCTGCCGCTGCGGCAGTGCACCAAGCGGGTGAGCGTCCGCAGGCCGAGCAGCGCCTGCGTGCTGTTCGAGCTCGGCCGCTGCGGGGCGCCCTGCCTCGGGCTGCAGGGCGTCGAGGAGTACGCGGTCCACGCCGGGGCGTTCGCCCGGGCGGTCGCCGACGACCCCGACGCCGTCGTCGGCGCGCTGAGCGCACGCATCGACGCGCTCGCGGCCGAGGAGCGCTTCGAGGACGCCGCGGCGCAGCGCGACCGGCTCGTCGCCTTCGTCCGGGCAGCCGCGAAGCTGCAGCGGATCACCGCCCTCACGGGGGTCACCCAGCTCGTGGCGGCCCGTCCCACGGCCGACCTCGGCTGGGAGCTCGCGGTGGTCCGGCGGGGCCGGCTGGTCGGGTCGGGCGTGCTGGCCCGCGGCCAGGCCCCGGGACCTCTGGTCGACGCGCTGGTCGCGACCGCCGAGACCGTCCTGCCGGGCCCGGGACCCCTGCCGGCCGCGACGGCGGAGGAGGTCGAGTGCGTCCTGCGCTGGCTGGAGCTGCCCGGGACCCGGCTGGTCCGGCTGGACGGGACCTGGGCCAGTCCGGTCGCGGGCGCCGGTCGGCACCGCGGCTGGGTGGGGGTGGCGGAGCAGGCGCGGACCGCCGCACGGCCCTTCGACGACCGCCGCGCCCTGCGCCCGGCGGCCCGGCCCGCGCGAGCCGGGGTCTGAGCCGGTGAGCAGCAGCCTGCACCTGTCCGTCGTCGTCGCGCGACCGGCCGGCGACGTCTACGCCTACGCCGCCGACCCGGCCCACCTGCCGGCGTGGGCCGCAGGGCTCGCGAGCGGCGTCGAGCCCCGCGGCGACGGCTCGTGGGTGGCGCAGTCGCCGATGGGCGAGGTCGTCGTGACGTTCGTCCCGCCGAACGACCTCGGCGTCCTCGACCACGTCGTGACCCTCCCCGACGGCACCTCCGTGCTGAACCCCCTGCGGGTCCTGCCGCACGACGACGGCGCCGAGGTCGTCTTCACCCTGCGACCGGCCCCGGGCAGCACGCCCGAGGCCTTCGCCGCCGACGCCGCCCTGGTCCGGGCCGACCTCCGGCGCCTCAAGGAGGTCCTCGAGCAGGGCGCGTGAGCGCCGGCTACGGCGCGCTCATCGTGCTCAGCGCCTCGCGGGCGGCGTCCAGGGCGCGGCTCTTCGGGTCCAGGTGCTCGAAGTGGCCGCCCGGCACGCGCACGAGCCGGCTGAGGTCCCCGGCGGCGGTCGCCGCCGCGACGTACTGCTCGCTCTGGCTCGTCGGCACGACGTCGTCGGCCTCCCCGTGGACCAGGACGGTCCGCACCCCCGACGGCAGCAGCGCCACCGGGTCCGCCGCCCGGTAGCGGTCGGGGACCTGCTCCGGTCCGCCGCCGAGCAGGGCGTCGACCGCCCCGCCGCCGAGCCCGAGCCGCGACGCCTCGGC
>JAOPWW010000238.1 GCA_025965495.1 Frankiales bacterium | reverse complement strand
GCCAGCCGCTCCCCCGCCTCGCGGGTGGCACCGGCGTCGCCGGTGACCTCGTTGGCCAGGCCGGTGAGGCGGTCGGTGACCTGGGAGTGCTGCTCCTGGAGCCGGTCGAGCAGCGCCTCGCGGAGGGCTCGCTGACCGTCGGCGACCTCCGACCGCGTCTCGACCAGGGCGGCCCGCACGGCCTCGGTGCTGGCCGCCGTCGTGGTGGCCAGGCGCTCCCGCAGCGAGCCGATCTCCGTGGTCAGCTCGCCGCGCAGGACCGTGCTCGCCGTCGTGGCGGCCGAGGTCGCCTCAGACAACTCCTCGACCTGGGGGCGCAGGACGCCGATCTCGGTCGCGACGTCGGTGCGCAGGTCGTTGACGGCGCTGACGACCTGGGCGCGCAGGCCCTCGATCCGGGTGTCGAGCGCCTGCAGCGCCGCCTCGGACCGCTCGGCCTCCTGGCGGGCGCGCCGCCGCTGGTCCTCCTGCAGGGCGCCGACCGTGCCGGTGACGGACTCCTGCATGGCCCCGAGGTCGGTGCGCGCCGCCTCGCGGTCCTCGCGCAGGGCGCCGGCGACGCTGTCGCGCAGGGCGGCGAGGCCGTCCTGCACGCTGCCGCTGACGCCGTCGAGGGTGCTGCGGGTGCTCTCGCCCAGGGCGTCGACCTGGCCGCGGAGCGCGTCGGTCTGCTCGCCCGTCCGGCCGAGCGCCGTGCGGACCTCCTCGCGCAGCGCGGTGGTGCGCTCCTCGAGCACGGCCTCGAGCCGCTCCGCGAGGGCCCCGGTGCGTCCCTCGGTGACCTCGGTGAGTCGCGTGACGACGCTCTCGACCTGCTCGCCCCCGAGCTGCTCGACCCGCTCGTCGAGACGGCGGACGTGGCCGAGCAGCTCCCCGAGCAGCTCCTTGGTGGTGTGCGCGCCGTCGCGGGCGAAGGCCTCCAGCCGCTCGGCGACGTTCTCCAGGCCGTCCTCCAGGACCGCCATCCGGGACTCGAGCGCGCCGCGGGCGTCGACCAGCGCGGCCTGGGTGCCGGCCGCGCTGCGGGCGTCGCTCTCCAGGGCGCTGGTGACGGTGCGGCGGACGTCGGCGGCCATCTGGTCGACCCGCAGGCCGACCTTGTCGGTCACGCGCCCGACGACGTCGTCGAGCTGGGTGCCGGTGCGGACCGGCAGCAGCTCCAGGCCCTCGCGGACCTCGCGGGCGATGCCCGGCATGTCGGCGCGGACCTCGTCGAGGCGGCCGCCGAGGGCATCGAAGCGCCCGGCCATCTCGGCGACCCGGCGCACGAGGGTGCCGGTCTCGGTGCGGCTCGCGGCGACGCTCCCGGTCAGCCGGCCGCCGAGGCTGTCGAGGTCGGTCCGGACCGCCCCGAGCTCGCTGCGCAGGGACCCCAGCTCGGCGCGGACCGCCGACAGGTCGCCGCGCAGGGCCGACACCGTGCCGGACAGGCCGGCGGCGTCGGGCTCGGGCTCGTCGTAGCGCGCGAGCTCCTCGATGCGACGGGACAGCGGTGGCTCGACGGTCACGCGTAACTCCTCAGCAGGGCAGACTGCGGCGGAGCGTAGCGGCGGACCTACACCAGGGGCAGGGACCGGACCCGCGCGGCGGCGTGCCGCTCGTCCGGGACCGTGCCGTAGCCCGTGGTGCGCTGCCGGGGCGTGCGTCCGGCGGCCCGGACCATGGCCTCGAGGTCGTCGTCGCTCTTGCGCGAGCCGTGCTGGCTGCCGGCCATCCGGCTGATCGTCTCCTCCATGAGCGTCCCGCCGAGGTCGTCGACGCCGCCGGAGAGCACCTGGTGGCACTGCTCGGGCCCGAGCTTCACCCACGAGCACTGCACGTGGTCGATCCGGCCGTGCAGCAGCAGCCGCGCGACGGCGTGGACCGCGCGGTTGTCCCGGACGGTCGGGCCGGGACGGGCGACGCCGGCGAGGTAGAGCGGCGCGCTGGTGTGGACGAACGGCAGCGGCACGAACTCGGTGAACCCGCCGGACTCGTCCTGCAGCCGCGCCAGCAGGCGCAGGTGCGCGACCCAGTGGTGCGGCTGGTCGACGTGGCCGTACATCATCGTGGACGTCGTCGGCAGGCCCACCCGGTGCGCGGTCTGCACGACCTCGACCCACTGCGCGGTCGGCAGCTTGCCCTTGGTCAGCACCCAGCGGACGTCGTCGTCGAGGATCTCCGCCGCGGTGCCGGGGAGGCTGTCGACGCCGGCCTCACGAGCCACCAGCAGGAACTCCTCGATGCTGACCTGCATGCGGGCCGCGCCGTTGACGACCTCCATCGGCGAGTACGCGTGCAGGTGCAGGTCGGGGGCGCCGGCCTTCACCGCGCGCGCCAGGTCGAGGTAGGCGGTCCCGGGCAGCTGCGGGTCGATGCCGCCCTGCATGCAGACCTCGGTCGCACCGACGTCCCACGCCTCGCGGGCCCGCTCGGTGACCTCGTCCAGGCTCAGGGTGTAGGCGTCGGCGTCGGTGCGTCGCTGGGCGAACGCGCAGAACCGGCAGCCCGTGTAGCAGACGTTCGTGAAGTTGATGTTCCGGTTGACGACGTAGGTGACGTCGTCGCCGACCGTGTCGCGGCGGACGTCGTCGGCCAGCGCGCAGACTGCCTCCAGGTCGGCGCCGTCGGCGGTGATGAGCGCCAGCGCCTGCGCCTCCGACAGGCCCGCGGGGTCGTCCCGGGCCACGCGCAGGGCGGCGGCGACGTCGTGGGTCAGCCGGGCTCGCGGCGCGGGCACGGACGCGGCGATCGCGTCCCAGCCGCCGTAGACGTCGTCGAAGTCGCTGCGCCGGTCCTCGGTCCGGCCGGTCGTGTCGACGGTGGCGTGCAGGTCGGTGCGGCCGCTGGAGACCAGGCCGCCGTCCGGCTCCTGCCACGGCAGGCCGACCGGCCGCACGTCGGCCGCGAGGCCGTCGGGACCGGCCAGCGCGGCGACGTGCCCGGCCAGCCGCGGGTCCAGCCACGGCTCGGACAGGTACGGCGGGTGCGCCGTCAGCCGCTCCCGCAGCACGAACCCGGCGTCCGCCGTCGCCTTGGTCAGCGCCTCGATCTCAGGCCAGGGCCGCTCGGGGTTCACGTGGTCAGGAGTGAGGGGTGAGACGCCGCCCCAGTCGTCGACGCCGGCGGCGAGCAGCGCGGCGGTCTCGGCGAGGTCGACCAGGTTCGGCGGCGACTGCACCCGCATCCGCGGCCCCATGACCAGGCGGGTGACCGCGACCGTCGCGAGGAACTCCTCCATCCCGGCGTCCGGCGTCGACCGCATCGCGGTGTCGTCCTTGGCCCGGAAGTTCTGGACGATCACCTCCTGCACGTGCCCGTGCCGCGCGTGCGACGCCCGGATCGCGAAGACCGTCTCGGCCCGGTCGCGCAGGGTCTCGCCGATCCCGACCAGCAGGCCCGTCGTGAACGGGACGCTCAACCGCCCGGCGTCCTCCAGCGTCCGCAGCCGCACCGCCGGGACCTTGTCCGGCGAACCGCGGTGTGCCGGGACGTCTGCGGTCGTCTCGAGCATCATCCCCATCGACGGCGCGACCGGCTTGAGCCGCTGCAGCTCGCTCCAGCTCATCACCCCGGGGTTCAGGTGCGGCAGCAGGCCGGTCTCCTCCAGCACCGCCACCGCGCAGGCCCGCACGTAGGCGAGCGTGCTGTCGTAGCCCGCCTCGTCCAGCCACTCCCGGGCCGCGTCCCAGCGCTCCTCCGGGCGGTCGCCCAGGGTGAACAGGGCCTCCTTGCAGCCCAGCGCCGCGCCGTCCCGCGCGATCTGCAGGACCTCGTCCATCGACAGGAACGGCGCCGGCAGGCGGCCCGGCGTCGTCGCGAACGTGCAGTAGTGGCAGCGGTCGCGGCACAGCCGGGTCAGCGGCACGAACACCTTGCGCGAGTACGTCACGACGCCGCCCCGCCCGCCCGCGTCGCGCACCCGCGCCGCGTGGGACATCAGCTCCGTCAGCGCCTCACCACGCGCCGCCAGCAGCACCGTGGCCTCGTCGACGTCGAGCGCCTTGCCGTCCCGCGCCCGGGCCAGCGCCCTGCGCAGCCCGTTGTCCGTGCCGGCCGTCCCGGGGCGCTGCTCCACCCGGTCGACCCTACGTCTGCCCGGTGGGCTCAGCGCGCGCGGAACGACCGCGACCAGGCCGCGAGCGGCTGCGGAGCCAGGTCCTCGCTGACGGCCAGCACCTGCACCGCCTGGTCCGGGTACTCCCACAGCACGACGGCGGCCGGCGGCTCGGCACGGTTGACGTAGCAGGCCAGCGGAGCCCGCGACACGGTCCCGTCCGAGGAGGCCCACGTGCTGACGCGGCCGGTCCCCGGGGTCGTGCCGCTCCAGGTGCCGCAGGCGTCCCTCGCGTAGCGGCGCGGGGCGAGGTAGGACGCGCGCCAGTCGGCGGCCATGGCCTCGGGGGTGCGCCAGCGCACGACCAGAAGCTCCTCCGGCCCGCGGACGCCGTCCAGCGGCAGCGTCGTGCAGCGCAGGGCCGCGACCGACAGGCCGACCTCGCGCTGTGGGAGCGGGAGGCACCCGCCGGTCGTGCCGGGCGGCAGCCAGGCCCTCAGGGCGTCGCGCAGGTCCTGCACCGGCTTGTCGAACACCTGCCCGGCGGCCGTGCCCGCCTCCTGCGTGGCGCCCTGCGCGGGCGGTGTCCGTGGCGGGGCCTCGGAGGACGAGGGCCACCAGGCGAACGCCAGTCCGGCCACGGCGACCAGGACGGCGCCCGCGGCGAGGGCACGCGGACGGCGCCGACGACGGACCGTGCCGGTCCCCGCCTCGACCACGGGCTCGGCGGGTGGCTGCGCGTCGGTCGGGGCCTCGGGGGGCGGGGCGTCCGGCGTCGCGGCCGCCTCCTGCGCGGCGGCGATCTCCTCGAACAGCGCTGCCGGTGAGGGGGTCCGCTCGGCCGCCCGGACCTGCAGCGCGTGGGCGAACGCGGGGCGGTGCACCGGCTGCAGGCAGCCCTCGAGCACCGCCTGCCGCTCCTGCGGGTCGTCCGGCGCAGGAGCTCCCGACAGGCAGGTCACGAACAGCTGGGCGAGCCCCCAGGCGTCGGCCGCGGGCGTCGCCGCGAGACCCGCGCGCTGCTCGGGGGCCAGGAACGCCTCGTCCGGCTGCGGCCCCTCGTACTCCCCGACGAGCAGTCCGTCGAGCGCGGCGTAGCCGCCGAGCACGGCGACGTCCGCGCGTTCGATGTCGAAGCTGATCGCGGACGGGCGCAGCCGACCGTGCGCGAGCCCCGCCTCCGAGAGCGCCAGCAGACCGGCCCCCACCTTCGTGAGCACCGTCGCGGCAGCCGCGAAGCCGAGGGTGCCGAAGGCGGACAGCGCGCTGGGCAGGTCCTGCAGCCCGTCCGGAGGACGGCTGACGACGAACAGGCGTCCCTCGTGCTCGCCGACCTCGACCGGCACCAGGTGCGGCGAGCGCACGGCGGCCAGGCGCGTGACCTGCTCCAGGAAGCGACGACGCGTCTCGGGGTCCGCCTCCCGGGCCGCGGACAGGAGCGTCAGCTCGACCGGGACACCCGCCGGGTCGACGGCCCGCCAGCGGGCGCCGGACGGCGCTTGGCGCACGAGCGTCCGCAGCCGGTAGGGCCCGACCACCTGGTCCTGCACGACGCCCCCTGCCTGGCTGCGCTGCCGTCCGCGCTGCCGGTCTGCGGATACTGCCCGCCCGGCGGGCCCGAGCGCAGCGACTCGCGCGGACCGCTGCCGCGGCTCTCGGGCAGGCTGGTGACATGACCACGATCTGCCTCACCGGCTCCACCGACGGCATCGGCCTGTCCGCGGCCCGCCTCCTGGCCGCCGACGGCCACCGCGTCGTCGTCCACGCGCGCAGCGAGGAGCGCGGCCGCCCCGTCGCCGACGCGCTCGGCGCCGACCTCGTCACCGGGGACCTGTCCGTGCTGGCCGAGGTCCGCGACCTCGCCGAGCAGCTGCGGGCGCTCGGCGGGGTGGACGTCCTCGCCCACAACGCCGGCGTCTGGGTCCGCGGCGACACCCCTCGCGTGACCGCGGACGGCTTCGAGACGACCTTCGCGGTGAACGCCCTCGCGCCCCACCTGCTCACCTCCCTGCTCGGGCCCGACCTGCGCGAGCGGCTGCTGTTCCTCGGCTCCGGGATGGCCGCCTCCGGTCGCCCCAAGCCGACCGCGCTCGGCGGCGCGCGCGACCCGCGGCAGGCCTACGCCGACAGCAAGGCCGTCGACGTCGCCCTCGCCCTGGCCTGGGCCCGCAAGCGGCCGGACCTCGTCGTCGCCGCCGTCGACCCCGGCTGGGTCAAGACCAAGCTCGCGTCCGGGGGCGCCCCGGGCGAGGTCGAGCAGGGCGGCGACGGCCTGGCGTTCTGCTGCACGGCCGACCTCGGCGGCACGCCGTACTGGAAGGACCGGGAGCCGACGACGGTCCCGGGCCGGCTGCGCGACGAGGGCCTGCAGGACAGCCTGGTGCGCGAACTCGACCGCCTCGCCGGCCTCGGCGTCAGCGCCGACTGAGGGTCGCCACGACGGTCTCGAGCGGCCCGCGGTCGAACACCCGCAGCCACGCGACGGCGAAGACCGCGAAGGCGAGCACCTGCCCGCCCCACAGCAGCAGCGGGGAGCGGCCGTCGGTGGACGCGACCACCAGGACGTGCACGGCGTACAGCGTCAGGGTCATCGCGCCGACGGCGGCCAGCCACCGCGCGCCGCGGCCCAGCAGGGGCGCGACCAGCAGGGACAGCCCGAGCACGAGCAGCGAGGTGCCGGTGGTGTGCAGCAGGTCGGGCGGCGTCGAGGCGTGCGGGGCGACGACGGCCAGCCACCAGGGCGTCGTCGTCGGGACGTTGCCGAACTGGTTGCCGGCGACGTCGGCCGACGGCGTCAGCGCCAGGATCCGCGGCCGGCCGGCCACCAGCAGCACGGCCGACGCCGCGGTCGCAGCCCCCGCGAGCACCGCCCCGCCGAGCGCGAGCCGGACCTGGACGACCCGGCTCGACAGGTCCAGCCGCCCCGCCGCGAGCCCCGCGCACAGGTACGCCGTCCAGCACAGCACCGGGTAGTAGCCGGTGACCAGGAGCGTCAGCAGCAGCCGCCCCGGGTGCTCGACCAGCGTGAGCACCGACGGGTTCCCGGGCAGCCGCGGCGGCAGGTGCGGCCGCAGCAGGAACGACAGCACCGGCGCGACGACGGCGACGCCCGCCGCCAGCAGCCCCAGGGCCCGGGCCCCGAGCCGCAGCAGCGGCAGCGCCACGAGGAACAGGACGCCGTAGTAGGCCAGGATGACCGCGAGGCCCGAGTCGAGCCCGCCGAGCAGCAGCCCGACGACGGCGACGCACCCCGCCCGGGCCGCGACCGACCGCCGCAGCCCCGGCTCCTGCCGGCGCGTGAGCAGCGCCAGGCCCACGCCGGCCAGCACCGCGAACAGGGCCGCCGCGCGGCCGCCGGCGACCAGGTGCACCCACGACGTCGACCCGTCCGCGCGGTGCTCGGGGAAGACGTGCACCGCCATCATGCCGAGCAGGGCGACCCCCCGGGCGACGTCGACCCCGGCCAGCCGGGTGGCCGGTCGGGGCGGCGCGACGGTCACGCCCCCAGTCTGGGGCTCAGCGCACGAGCAGCGACGTCCGGCTGCGCAGGTCGCGCGAGGACGCCCCGACCAGCACGCCGGTGCGGCCGGCGGAGGTCACCCAGCCGTGCGCGGCGGTGCTCCAGTGCTGGAAGGACCGCTCCGGGACGTGCACCGTGACGCGGCGCGTCTCGCCCGGCCGCAGCGGGACCTTCTCGTAGCCGGCGAGGGCCTTCGGCGGCTCGCCCGCCGACGCCGGCGGTGCGACGTAGACCTGGGCGACCTCGGCCCCCGCCCGGCCGCCGGTGTTGGTCAGGTCGAAGGAGACGTCGGCGCCCGAGGCGGTGCGGCGGACGGTGGCGGGGCCGTAGCGGAAGCGCGTGTAGGACAGCCCGTGGCCGAAGGGGAACAGCGGCGTGATGCCGTGCGCGTCGAACCAGCGGTAGCCGACCTCGAGCCGCTCGCTGTAGGTCGCGTGCCCGCCGACGCCCGGCCACTGCTCGGCGGTCGTCGCCGGCAGGTCCTGGACCCGCTTCGGGAACGTCTGCGGCAGCTTCCCCGAGGGGTCCACGTCGCCGAACAGCAGCGCGGCGATCGCGTTGCCGTCCTCCTGGCCCGGGTACCAGGCCTCGAGCACCGCCGAGACCTGCGACAGCCACGGCATGAGCACCGGGCCGCCCGTGTTCAGCACGACGACCGTCCGCGGGTTCGCCGCCGCCACCGCCGCGATCAGCGCGTCCTGGTCGACGCCGACCGGCGCGCAGCCGGCGAGCGTGCAGGGGCCCTGGTCCAGCGACAGCGAGGACTTGTCGGCGCCCTCGCTGGCGGTGTCGTTGGCGAACACGACCGCGACGTCGGCGGTCTTCGCCGCCGCGACCGCGTCGGCGGTGGCCGTCCCGTCGGCGTAGACGACGGTGCTGCCGTCCGCGGCGGCCCGGCGGGTGATGCCCTCGAGCGGGCTGACGACCTTGGCCGACAGCACCTTGCTGCTGCCGCCGCCGCTGTCGACGAGGTTGGCGCCGACCGGGTTCGCCGCGGTCCCGACCAGCGCGATCCGCGTCCCCCGACGGGTCAGCGGGAGGACGCCGCTGTTCTTCAGCAGCACCGTGCCGTCCTCGCTGACCTTGCGGGCCTCCGCGACGTGCTCCTCCGTGTCGACCGGGGCGACGAAGCCCTGCGCGGCCGGAGACGCCGGGTGCTCGAACAGGCCGACGCGGAACATGGTCCGGGTGATCCGGCGGACCATGTCGTCGAGCCGGCTCATCGGCACCCGGTGGGCGAGGACGGCGGCCTTGAGCGCGTCGCCGTAGTAGGTGCCGTTGGTCGCGGCGGCCATCTCCATGTCGAGGCCGCCCTCGGCGGCGGCGACGGTGGAGTGCGTGGCCTCCCAGTCCGACATCACCCAGCCGGAGAAGCCGAAGCGGCCCTTCAGGTCGGTGTTGAGCAGGGTCGGGTTCTCGCAGGCGTGGACGCCGTTGACCCGGTTGTAGCTGCACATCACCGCGCCGACGCCGCCCTGGCGGACCGTCGTCTCGAAGGCCGGCAGGTAGACCTCGTGCAGGGTGCGCTCGTCGACGTCGGCGGAGACCGTCATGCGGTCGGTCTCCTGGTTGTTGACCGCGTAGTGCTTGACGGTGGCGATGACGTGCTGGCTCTGGATGCCCTGCACGATCGAGGCCCCCACCTGGCCGGACAGCACCGGGTCCTCGCCGGCGTACTCGAAGGTGCGCCCGTTCTGCGGCACCCGGGCGATGTTGATGCCGGGGGCGAGCTGGACGTTGACGCCCTTGCGGGAGGCCTCCTCGCCGAGCACCCGGCCGAAGTCCTGCTGCAGCCCGCGGTCCCAGCTCGCGGCCTGGCTGATCCCGACCGGGAACGCCGTGACGCCGACCTTCTGGTTGCCGACGCCGGAGCCGGCGTCGTTCAGGACCAGCTCCGGGACGCACAGGCGGGGGATGCCGGCGACGTGCCCCGCGGCCGAGTAGTAGGTGTAGCCGGTCCGCTCCGCGCTGTGGAGCATCCCGACCTTCTCGTCCAGCGTCATCGCCCGGACGAGCTGGGCGGCGCGGGCGTCCGGGCTCTGGTGCGGGTCCAGCCACGGGCAGGCGGCCGAGGCGGCGTCGGCGGTGCCGAGCCCGGAGAGGCCGGCCGCGGCGACCAGGCCGGACAGGGCGAGCGCGGCGCGCAGGGTGCGGGTCCTCACGGGGGTGCTCCAGACGTCGTCGGGCGTTGCCGTGGTGTTTCGCCGCCGGGGCCCCACCTCCTGCCCGGGACGCGCATGACGCCCGTCACCTGGGAGACTGCAGCGCATGAAGATCGTGGCCCTCGCGGGCGGCATCGGCGGGGCGCGGTTCCTGCGCGGGCTGAAGGCGGCGGCGCCGGACGCGGACCTGACCGTCGTCGTGAACACCGGGGACGACCTCACGCTCTACGGGCTGCGCGTCTGCCCGGACCTCGACACCGTGATGTACACGCTCGGCGGCGGCATCGACGAGGAGCGCGGCTGGGGGCGGCAGGACGAGACGTTCCACGCCAAGGCCGAGCTCGAGGCCTACGGCGTCCCGACCGCGTGGTTCGGGCTCGGCGACCGCGACCTCGCGACCCACCTCGTCCGGGCCCAGATGACCGCGGCCGGCTTCCCCCTCAGCCAGGTCACCGCCGCGCTGTGCGACCGGTGGCAGCCCGGGGCGCGGCTGATCCCGATGACCGACGACCGGTTCGAGACGCACGTGCTCGTCGAGGTCGACGGCGCCCGCAAGGTCATCCACTTCCAGGAGTGGTGGGTCAAGCACCGCGCGGCCCTGCCGGCCAAGGCGTTCGTCTACGTCGGGGCCGACACCGCGCAGCCCGC